>CAMSXY010000026.1 GCA_947065955.1 uncultured Caryophanales bacterium
TCTCGATATATTAGAAATAAGTGAGAACTTTCTTATTTTTCAAGGGTTTTCGAGGCATTGATTTTTTGGAGGTATTTATGAATGAAAAAATTTATATGATTTATGCGATTTTAGAAAAAAATATAGATTATTGTATTTTGAAATTAAAAGATAATACTTAAAATTTTTAGTTTTGGAAGGTGGTGCTTTTTTGAATGATGTAGCACTCGATTATATTTTAGAAAATTTTAAAGTAAAAGATGAATATTTAGTTTCTGTTCATAATAATAACGAATACAACAAAGTGATCGTAGATTACTACAAAAAACTTTCAAACGAAATTTTTATATCAAGTTCAAAAATTCCAAGTTTAAAAGCTTGCAATAAATTTTGGTTGATTGAACAATATGATCATTTGCAAGTAAAAGATTTTATTTCAACGAATTTGTGCAAAGATAAATTTTGCAATAATTGTAAGAAAGTTCGACAAGCTTCACGTATGTCTAGATTTATTCCACAGATCGAACCTTATAGAAATAAACTCTTTCATATCGTTCTTACTATTCCAAACATAAAATCGGATGATTTAAAATATACAGTTGAAAAAATGGCAAGATCATTTAAGTTATTTGTAGAGTGTATTAGAGAAAAATCCGACAAAAGATCCTTTTTGGATTTTAAAAAATATGGTTTTAAAGGAGCTATACGATCCTTAGAAATTACATTTAAAAAGAATGAATATCATCCTCATTATCATTGTGCTTTTGTTTTTGAAAATTTAGACTTAGAAGGTGAGGGGAGAAGCATAGAAAACCCCTACTCTCACTCATTTTCAAATGGAGAACGTTTATTTACTGAGTTTGAAATAAAAATACAAAAATTGTGGTATCTGATTATGAATAATATACGTATAACGCAAGAGAATTTCGAAAATTTAAATCTTGGATATTCATGTACATGTGATAAGTTTAGAGACGATGATTATGCTGAAATGTTTAAATACATGACAAAAGAAACAGATGAAACAAGTAATATATTAACGTACGATCATTTTAAAACACTTTATAAGTCTACATATCATTTAAGACAATTGCAGGGATATGGTTGTTTCTATCAAATCATAAAAGAAGATCTTGATGATGAAGTTGATAAGATGTATCAAGATATACGTTTTGAGTTATTAAAATATGATTGTAGACCGATTTTGACTTTAGATAGACCATTCGATTTATTAAATCAAAATGATTATATAATTATATCTAGAAAAAAGATCTTTGATTACTTAAAAAAATAACAACTTATATCTTGTGTATAATGTATATTATGTTAACTTCTTATAATTTATGAATAGACGTTGTATATTTCAAATTATGTTCATTTATCATCGCATGATAAGAACTCAATGCTCTACGATACACAGACCAGTAACCGATTTTTGCAACATATCTCGCAAATTCAGTTATACTTATAATTCCGTCAAAACATTCAATAAATGTTATAAGTTCAAGTGTTTTTTCGTTTTCATCTTTATCATCATTATTAATGAATTTCATTAATTTATTTTTAAGATTGCCTTTTACGTCATCTAGACTATATTGATACTTCGTATCATCGTTATAGTGTATTAAATAGTCTAAAGCACCTTCAAAATCTCTACATTTTTGAATATAATTAACTGTGATACCTAATTCTTCCGCTAAAGCCGTATTCCATTTCGCATTTGAACAAGTCAATACAACGTGTGTATGACTTTTTTTTAGCTCGCCATCTTCGTTTTGATCTTTATCATGTACAATCATAGCATAATCATAGTTAGTTTTTATATATTCTAATGCTTTTTTATGCGTTTCGTCTTCTAAAGGATACAATAAAAGACAATGTTTTCTACTTCGATATTTTGAATTAGTTTCCATTTTTTAAAATCCCCTACTCTAAAAATTTAAAAAAATAAAATAAATATATGTATGCGTAGTGCATGCGCACGATTGTTAGCGCAAAGCACTACTACGTTTTTATTTGTTCAAACGTATCATAACTATTTGCAACACTTACATTACATTTTGACACAGTTGTTTCGACCAAAGGTGCGACATACTCGTTATCATCATTACTCCAAGACATTTGCTCGGCATCATACATCGTTTTAATTAAAATACCTAAATTACAAATATTCAGCATTCTACAATCTATTTGATATCTACAATATCTACGTAGTGTTATATTAATTTCAAGCCACTCCTGTGCAGTAGTTATAAAAATGATACGACGTTTACGCATTTGTGACAAAAAGTCTAATACGTCTGTATTCATTTTCGATGTTTTCGTTAGTGCTGTAAAGATTTCATCATAAACGATGATACAGTCTGTTTGATCTCTTAGTTTTAGTAGCTCGTCAAAGCCTGAAAAATACGTATAGTTAACACCTCTTATCGTTGAGATGTTTGCGAAAATTGGTACATCTGCGTGATTTAAAAGAAACTCTACAGCAGAATACGTCTTGCCTTGTCCCTGTTTTCCACAATAACAATAAACTCCAAATTTTCCTCTTTTAGGAGCAAAGCCTTTTCTAAAAAACGTTTTAAACTTTATTTTTACATGTCTAAATCGAATTAATAAAAAAATCAATAAAATAACTAAAAATAGCCAAATCATATAGTCCCCTCTCCTTTTTTAAGGCACTATTGCCTTATACCATTTTAACGCAGATTTTACAGTCGAGATCATGAATGGTACTGTAAGTTTAAACGTAAAATAAGCAACGATCAAGTTTAAAGTGTTGCTACTTAAACCAGTTAAAGAAATAGCCCAAGAAATATATTGCAGACACAGTTCTAAAAAGTTGCCAATCGCAACTAGTGCAGAAGATATATCGGGCAAAAACGTTGAAATTAATGCGTCAATCGGAGTTAAAATAATATTAACTAGATTAATAACAAGATTAAAAATACCGTTCAAAATAAAGTTTATCATAGTTCCATCACCTCAATACTATCGTTTTTAGGATCTTTCATAGCTTTAATTGTTGCATACAGATTAACACAAACGTGATAACTAACAATTCCGAAAGTAATAATTTGCCAAATATTTAAAAAATCTGGAAAGTGTTGTTTATAAATTTGGGTCATGCAAGGCAATGTAAGTTCTTGATTTTCAACGAATGGCACCTTTAATTTTAATGGTTCACACTGTGCATTTTGAACATTTTTGATTGCGTTTAAAGGAGCTGTTATAATAGAGCTGAGTCCGTGATCATTATCCTGAAAATTATCGAAGAACGAATTTGCAGTATCTTGAGAACCCGACGTGTCGTCATCTTTAAAGATATCAAATAAACTAGATATTCTATCACCTAATTGTACGAAAAAGCCACCGATTGAAGAAGCGATGTTTTTTGGTAAATTCACAATTGTATTAAATATCTTTTTTACAGTTGCTCCAATCCCCTTAACTTCGTTTGTTTGATCTATTAAGATATCATCTGTATTCATTTTATAGTAAGATGAGAAATACTTAAATCGAACTTTAGAAGCGATAGAGATACTACTACTTGCAGAACTCCACCCTTCCCCGCCGATCGGCGTTGTATTTTTTAATAAATCTTCAACATTGAATGTTACACCAACCCGACCAGTTGAAAAATTTTCGGTTGCAACAAACGTATATGATAATTGATAAGAGCTTGTTACACCGTTATTAGACTCACTGATTTTAGATAAATGTGAATCAGTTAGTTTTACTTGAGATTTATCATAACTAGAGCCTGTTTTGACGTAAAAACTTGCGACATCTAAATAATATGAACTCATGAAATCTACATCAAAGTTTAAATTGATAGTATATTCATATCCTGATTTGAACTCACCTGAAAAATTTACGTAAATGTCTTTATAATAATCTTTAAAAGGTCTTGTACGAGAAATTGTTGTATAATTTCCTAATGCAATAGAAGAAGAAAGATAATTGTTATCGCCTATATAATTCCCTTCGAGATAACGCATTGAAACACTTGAAATATTTGTTTTTTGATAGCCCGAAGGAAAAGTATTATACACATAATAGTCTTCATAGTCTGTAGCAACGAGTCCCTGTTCAATTTGAATGTTAGAAATATAATAAATTTCGCCTTCGCAAACAGGATTTTGATAATCATCATGTCCATAAACTGCAATGTAATTATCTAGATCTGCTTCTGTTATATAATAAGAGCTACCAGAAAACCAAACTTTGCCCGAACCTAAAAGATAAATATATTTTTGACTACTTGTACTCTCTAGACTTAACGTATAGACTTGTCCAGCTTTAAGATCTGGGGCTAGCTCTCTTAGAGTGTGTTGTATAACAGCAGTATAACAATTCGTAGCGATTGTAGAACCTTGCAAAGAAGCCCCTGACATACTTTTAATTGCGTTTATATTAAATTTATTTTTACCCGTAAAACTTTCAGCTTGTACACTGTAGATATTAAAAAAACAGATAAAAAATGACATTAAAAATAGTAAAATTTTTTTCATTATAAGGCTCCTTTCTTAAATAATCGACTAAAAATTTTTAAAGGTATATAAAAACAGAATATACACATTATAAAGAATATGATTAAAATGCTATCAAAGTCATTTCGATAATATACTTCTGTAGTCAAAATGTCGTTTGAAAGACAAACTGGCAACGTTGTATATTGACTAAATTGTTGCGAACTATCACGATAAATATAATTCGAATTCATATAAAAATCACGATATTCTATTGTTGAATTATTTCGAGGAATTTCTTTATATCCCCTCAAAATTTGTTCATTTTGAACAACGTAACACTTGTAATTTTGTAAATCTGGTACATAGATCATATAATCACCTCTTATTAAATAATAAAGATCCTATCACATCAAACGAAAAATATAAACTAATAAAAGGAACGATTAAATCACACAACTGTGACATAAATTTTAATGAAATTTCAAACATTATTACCACCCTTTCTTTATTTTTTAAAAAAATGTCTAGATAACTAGACATTAAAATCGAACTTTACCTTTACCAGCTCCTTTAATAAGTTTGCGTAAGAAATACAAACCTAAAGACGCAATGGTAAGAGTAATTACCCAAGGCATTAATTGTCCAACAGTACTAAATAAAGTACTAGAATTTATACCAGTATTTAATTGAGTGACAATATCTGTCATACTATTAGTAACAGTACCTTCTGACATTTTTTCACTCTCCTTTCTATTTATTATATCTTTCTAAAAACGAAATTGCTTTCGTGATTAGCCGTTTTTTTAAAGGCACACGATGATATTCTTTATACAAATCAATTGTCAAAATTACTTCATGTCCATATTGATTTATATATCCAACTGGATGTCTCGACATCCAACCAGAAATACGTTTGTAATAATATGTTTTCTTGTTTGGATTGTACCAAACCGTAATATAATCCAAAGACATATTAATGTGATTGAACTTTGATAAGTTCTAATTCTGCTTTGTCAAGAAAAACAACTTTTTCATAATTGTCCGTTAATTTAATAACTATGCAAGAATATTTACTACCCTTTTTACTTGTTCTTTCTTCAATTGTAGCCTGAACTTTCATAATCTTACCTCCTTTTAAAAATAAGGACTTACATCTTTCGAATGCCTCAAACTATCGTATTTTTTTTAATTCTTTTTTACGTTGTTTTAAAGATTTAATCATATAGTTAATGTAATATAAACAAATATCTTTATCAAAGAAATCGTTATCAGTATCATCATAGATATAAGAAATTATAAGTTTTAGTTCGAAAATTTCTGACTCATCTCTAATCATTTTATAGCTCCTTTTAAAGTTTTATGACATCTATGTCATCTAAATACATTCTAACACAGCACGACATCTATGTCAAGTATTTTTATGACATTTGCGTCATACATTTTTTAAAAATAAAATGACATAATTGTCATGTAGAGGTGATAACATGCTAAAAGAATATAGATTAAAAAGAGGTTTTACACTAGAGCAAGTAGCAGAAATTTGCGATATTTCATGGAGAAATTTACAAAGAATAGAAAACGGACAATATAAAACAGCAAAATTCGAAACAATATGTAAATTATTCAAAACATTAAATATACCAGAAAAAGAAATGTTAAAATTTATTAAACTAACACTGACACAGAGTGACACAAAATAAAAAAAAGTTGTGTCAAGACTTTTTTCTTATTTTTCAATATCAAAGTAACCCTTTGACACCTGACACATAAATTGCTATATTAGTCGTAGTATATAGCAATTTATATCTTGTTTCAAATAAGATATACTTTTTGTGTTGCGCTGAAGCGCTTGCACTGAAAAAAAGTACATTTTTTTTAAAAATGTACCTCTTTTCAGCGCTGAAAAGTTGCTTTTTTAAGTTAGTATCGTGTATATTATGTTAACTTCTTATAATTTGTAATTATATAAGTAATGAATATCTTCGTATCTCTTATCTATATCGCTACCAAAATCTTTTTTTACAATCTAATAAAAACTTTATAGCCTTGGGGTTGTTTTAGATAATATTAGCTTTATAAAATGTTTTAAAATAAACATAAGTTTAACTATTACCTGTTTTATACATTTCTTACATCATGTATTTAAATATTTTCATCATCATTGTATGTGTTATTTATAATTCATTCTCTTAAGATTTTTTATTGAAATTATGAAAATAAAATTTGTAAGTTATATAATAATGTATGTTTCATTGTAAATCGTGTAAAGTCTCCCCTTTTCTCTAAAAATAGACGAGAGTAGGGAATTATGATCTCTCCCCTCCCCCTTGCGTTTGCGTTTACAATTTTTGTAAACTAAAAAGACTAAAAAAATAGGATAAAGTATAATTTATCCTACTTTTCTTGATTGTATTTCTGCAATTTTTTCTAATACTTCTGCTGCATTTTTCTCGTTTATTTCCGCATATCCAAGTTCCCTTAAAGCTTGTACTTTTGCAGAGTTTAATTCTAATGTACGGCTTAATTTTTCTTCCATCTTATGTTCAATTTGATTTACAAATCTCCTATGAGATTCTGCGATTTTTGTTTTCGAAGCTGTTCCAGAATGATAAAGCGTGAATCCAGAAAATAAGATTCCTTCAAAAACAAATTGTTCGTTTTCATTAAATTTAAATTCATTTGGTTTAACAAAACCAGCTGCTTTTGATACATAAGCTAGAATATATTTTAATTCTTTAGAACCATCCATCGCTTGGATAAAATGATAAAGATATTTAAAAATATAATAATTTTCTTCGGTTGTTCCATCATCATCCTCTAAGTTTTCTTTAATAATATTGATAATACTATTTAATAGTTCCTTTTGTTTTTTTCCAAGGCCATTATAAATATTTGTATTTTCTGCGTATTCTGATCTATTTGTACTTACTAAAATACTATTTAATTTTGCCTCCACTGTTAAAATATAATCTGTATCTACAATAATTGCATCTATATCACTGGCATTTTTAACCCCCAATAGATTTAGTAGCAAAACCTTTTTATCTTTTGGCCATTTATTGATATCATCTAGATCTAAATAGTTATACACCATCTGTCTTGATACGCCTAAGAATTTTGCTAATTTCACTTTGGAAATTCCCAGTTCGTGTAAAATTTCATTTAGTCTCTCCATTGTATTAACCCTCCTATTTTCATTTTATCACTTTTATGTCAAATGTCAAGTGTAAAGTAAAAGTATACTGGAAATTTGTATCATTTTGTCATAAATACCATAAATTTTCTCCATTTTTTTGAACCTCACAAATAATTCCGCCACCCAAACATTCTTCTTCTAAATAAAATACACAGGCTTGTCCTTTTGTGACGCTTTTTATTCCTTGCGGGTATTTAACAAGAATTTTATCTTCTAAGTATTCAAGAAAAACAGGGTTATCCATTTGACGATAACGAAACTTTGCAGTACAAGAGGTTGGTCTTTTATCACTTAACCAATTTATATTTTCAATAATGGCGGAAGTACTATATAAATAAGGATTTTCTTCGCCTTCTGCAACATATAAAATATTTTTTGTTAAATCTTTTCCAACAACGAAAAGTCGATCTGGGTGTCCACCTAGATCTAATCCTTTTCTTTGCCCGATTGTATAATACATAAGTCCTATATGTTCTCCTAAATCTTGTTGTGTTTCAATATTTAAAATTCTTCCAGGCGTACTTGGTAAATAATTTTTAAGAAAGTCTTTAAAATGGCGCTCACCAATAAAACAAATTCCTGTAGAATCTTTTTTCTTGGCAGTTATAAGTCCATATTCTTCTGCTAATTTACGTACTTCTTTTTTTTCATATTCTCCAATTGGAAAAAGGACTTTTGAAAGTTGGTCTTTTGAGATTTGTGAAAGAAAATAGGTTTGATCTTTATTCTCGTCTTTTCCTCTTAATAAACAATGATTTTTGATTCTGGCATAATGTCCTGTTGCAATATAATCTGCTCCTAATCTTTCTGCTTCTTTGATAAAAAGATCAAATTTTATATATTTATTGCACATAATATCCGGATTAGGAGTTCTTCCTTTTTTTAACTCTTCTAAGAAATAAGTAAATACAAAATCCCAATATTCTTTAACAAAATCAATGCGATGAAGGTTGATTCCTAATTTTTGGCAAACAGCCAAAGCATCGTTATAATCTTGTTCTTGTGGACAAATGGGAGTATTTAAGGTAGGATTGCCTTGAATATCATTATTTATTAAGCTATCCCAATTACGCATAAAAAGACCTATTACTTCATAACCTTGTTTTTTTAATAAAAGAGCTGCAACGCTACTATCTACGCCTCCACTCATCCCAACAACTACTTTTTTCACTTTTATCACCTTTCAATATTATATCACTATTTTACGAAAGGTAAAATAATATTTATAAAGTTTGGACTTACAAATACTTCTAATAAAGAACAAATAACTCCAACTGTAAATGTAAAAAATAATATTTTAGAATATTGATTCATTAAGATTTTAAAGTCCAGGTTTTTCTTTTTGGTAATAGCTTCTATAATTTTAAAGGAAAAACTAAGAGAATACATCAATAAATAAGCAAGTGCTAAGAGAAAAATGAAGGCATGCGGAAAAGTATATGCGATGGATAATAAACATCCTACCATTCCATATTTTGCAATAATACTTCCAATAATAAACCCAATCGTAAATGCTTTTGAAAAAAAGATAATAATTAAAATAGGAATTCCTATTACTGAGATACCTAATAACCAAATGATAAAAATGGTTAATAAATTAATTAACATACTATTTTTTAAGGAAGAAAAGTAATCTAACTTTTGTCCTTTAATATTTTCGAAAAAGTCTTTTAAACTATTATATACTAAAGTTCGATCATTTTCTTCTAAGATGGTGATAAAAATGGATCCAAATGTAATTCCAATCAGTAGTAATACGATTAAAAATAAGAATAATCTTTTATTAATTTTTAGTTTGTTTTTTAGTTTGTCCAATAGTTTCATAATTATCCACCTCGCTTAATTTTATTAAAAAGTAGAAAAAATATTCCTTTTTTTTGAAAGTTATATTATAATGTTTTTAGAGGTGATTTTATGAGTCCAAAAGCACAAAAAAGAGCTGCTTATGTTATGTTATTTATCATGTTAGCCTCTATTCTTGCTTCCTTTTTATTTATTTAAAAACAAAAAAAGATGATTTTTCATCTTTTTTTAATTTTCTGCTTCTTCTAACATATTGGTAATAAATATACCATATCCTTTTTGAGGATTATCTACAACTACATGGGTTACAGCCCCAATGATATAATCTCCTTGAATAATAGGAGATCCACTCATTCCTTGCACAATCCCATTGGTAACTTTTAAAAGCTCTGGGTCCGTTACTTCAAAAAGAATATTTTTAGTATCCTGATTTTTGTTAATTTTTAAAATTTCAATATCGTAGGCTTTAATTTCATTTCCATTTAATACAGTTAAAAGTTGAGCCTTTCCTTTTTTTATTTCATAATCTTGTGCTACTTTATATAATTTTGTAGTATGGATATCTTTTTTATAATTTCCAAAAATTCCCTGGTTGGTATTTTCAAAAATAGTCCCCTTTATCTCATCGGAATAAAAACGGGCATTTTTTTCACCAGGTGTTCCATTACTACTTGGTTCTACACCTGTTACAGTAGAATTATAAATTTTTCCATCTTTGATTTCAATAATTTTTCCTGTAGTTCGTTCTGTAATTTCGTGTCCCAAGGCTCCAAATAATTTTGTATTTGGGTCTATGAATGTTAAAGTTCCAATGCCTGTAATACTATCTTTTACATAAAGACCTGTTTTATAAACGTTATTTTCATCTTTATATAATTTGAGGTTTGTATTTAATAATTTATCTCCTCGTAAATAAGTAATTCGGATGGATTCTTTTGGAGCTTTAATCTGCGCTACCATACTTTCGATATCTGTAATTTCCTGTCCGTCAATAGAGGTTATTTGGTCGCCAATTTTTAATCCTGCCTCTTTTGCAGGATTTTTGGAATTTACTTCATAGGTTCCAACCACCATAACGTATTTTGACTTTAACTCAATACCAATATTTTCCCCACTTGCGATAATGTAATCGGAATAGGCAAAAGCTATACTTGGTATACTAATAAATGTTAGAAGAAATAGGATAAATGCTTTTTTAATTTTTTTAAACATTTAAACATCTCCTTTAATAGACCACACTATTAGTATAAATATATTTTTAAAAATTATGGTATGAAAAAAATACCAATAGGTATTATTCTTCAACTGAAAATTCTTCTAATTGTCCGTTTTCTTTTAAGATTTGACTGACTTGTTCTTCAATTTTTTTTAATTTTTCATCACAATCTTTTGCAAGCTTCATTGCTTTTGCGTACATTTCAATGGATTTTTCTAAGTGAATTTCTCCATTTTCTAGTTCATTAATTATTTTTTCTAACTCTGCCATATTGGCTTCAAATGTTTGTTTTTTTTCCATTTTTAATCTCCTTTGTTTCAACTAAAACTTCTCCATCATAAAATTCTACTGTAAAAATTTCTTTATTTTTAATTTCTTTAACACTTTTAATATATTGATTTT
This sequence comes from uncultured Caryophanales bacterium, assembly GCA_947065955.1. GTDB lineage: Bacteria > Bacillota_I > Bacilli_A > RF39 > UBA660 > CAMSXY01. Next base: position 11,069 of record CAMSXY010000026.1, read on the forward strand.
CTTTTTTCGTCAGTGTATAACCCTTTTTTAAAAGATTCATTGGATTAACAATTTCTAATTTTTCAATGAAATTAATTAGTTTTATTTTTTCATTTTT
>CAMSXY010000027.1 GCA_947065955.1 uncultured Caryophanales bacterium
TTTTTGAACATTCATACACTCAATTGTGCACTTTTCTTTTTATCTAACGTTTTTTTTACAATGAAAAAGAAATATTCCCTCAAAATAACCAATATGGAATTTTTTGGGACTTTATGTTTTCTTTTTTTGTTATATAATCCTTATTATCTTTATTCCCTTTCTTTTCAATTTAGCTTTTCTATAAGTGGAACGCTTTTATGGTTAATGCCAAAATGGAAAGGAAAAAAGAGGGGAAGTGCTTTTTTACTCTCCTTGATTTCTTTTTTTGTAAGTATTCCCATTCTTGCCAATCATTTTTTCGAAATTAATTTATTAAGCCCTTTTTACAACTTAGTTTATGTTCCAATGGTTACCATTTTTCTTTTTCCTTTAGGAATAATTACCCTTTTTTGTCCCATTTTAGAACCTTTTTTTGCTTTTATCATAAAACACTTTGAAAAGATAACCTCTTTTTGGGTAAAAATCCCTTCTTATTGGATTTTAAAAAAAATTCCTTTATGGGCCCTTTTTCTTTTCTTTCTGAGTATTCTTTTTTTTCTTTTTAAAATAACCAAAAGAAAATATAAATACCTTTTTCCTTTAATAGGGCTTATCTTCCTATATCCCTATTTTCCTAGTTTTCTTCGTTATAGTTTTGTATCTATTATCAATGTAGGACAAGGAGATGCGATTTTACTCCATTTTAAAAGTGGAGAAAATATTTTAATCGATACAGGAGGAGTCCTGTCCTTTCAAAAAGAATGGCAAAAGAAAAAAAGAGAAACTTCTATTGCAAAAGATATTATTATTCCCTCCCTAAAAGCATTTGGAATAAAAAAATTAGATTATTTAATTATTAGTCATGGAGACTATGATCATATTGGGGGAAGTTTCGAACTTATAAAAAATTTCCCAGTAAAACAGGTTTTTTTTAATAAAGGAAAAGATTCTATCTATGAAAAGGATTTACAAAATCTTCTTTTAAAAAAAGGAATTTCTTATGAGAAGATAAGAAGAAAACAACTTTTTTTCAAAGAAAATGGGTTATTTTTTATCAATCCCAAAGAGGAAAAAAATGAGAATGAAGATAGTTTAATTGTCTATACTTCTATGGAAAAAAGGAATATACTATTTATGGCTGATGTAGGAAAAGAGAAAGAAAAAGAACTAATACAGGCATATAATCTTCCAGAAATGGATATACTAAAAGTAGGACATCATGGTTCTAAAAATAGTAGCAGTAACTATTTTTTAAAAACCATATTGCCCCAATATGCAGTAATTTCAGTTGGGAAAAATTATTATGGACATCCACACCAAGAAACGATTGAAAGATTAAAAGAAGTGGATGCTTCAACCTATATGACCAGTATACATGGAGGTATTCTTTTCTTATTAAAGGAAAAAATAAAGGTGTATACTGCAAGTGGCACGCTAACGTATTAGCGTTTATATATAGAGGGATTTTCCCAATAAAAAACTCCTTAAAGGAGTTTTTTTATGGAAGAACATACGTGTTAATTCCATATTTTTCTTCCATTTTATCGAAAAACAAATCCGTTTTAGGGGGATAATAAGTAAAGTAACCAAAAAGTAGAAAAAGAGCAACTAAAAGAAAGAGGGCTATTTTTTCTCCCCATTTGATTTCCTTTAATTTTAGAAAAAAATAGGAAAATATTTGGGTTGTTAAAATAACTAAGAATAAAAGAAGAAAAGTAAGAAACATTTTTTCTCCTATTTTATAATAAAGGGGAAGGTAAAGGATTAGAAAACAAAGAATCCCTAAAAAAATAGAAAGAAAGAGGTTTAAAAAGAAATTATGAAAAGGAATTGCATATTTTTTTAAGCACCAGATATCAAAAAGACTTACAAAAGTAATACTAGATAAAAAAAGTTTCATATGTTCCCAAATACTTTCATTTACAGGAAAAAAAAGAGCAAATAAACTATTCGGAAACCATTCATAAAGAAAATGAAAAGGAAAACAAAGAAGAAAAATAAAAAAAACATCTATTTTTTTAAGCTTTTTAAGATTCATAATATGCCTCACATTCTAATTTATTGTATGAAATTTCACGTATTTTATACAAAAAAAGAAAAAAATGTAAAAAAAAGAAGAAAAAAAGAGGAAATAGAAGGAAAATCGAGTATAGTATTTATAGGGAGTTTGATTTCTATGGAATTGATTCAATCCGAAACCATAAAAGAAATACGAAATAAAACAGATATAAAAGAAGTTATTGGAAGTTATATTCCACTTATCCCAAAGGGAAAGAACTACTTTGGAGTTTGTCCATTTCATGATGATCATTCACCAAGTTTAAGTGTTTCTAAAGAAAAACAAATTTATACTTGTTTTGTATGCCATGAAAGTGGAAATGTTTTTAATTTCCTTATGAAATATGAAAATATTTCTTTTGTACAAGCTGTAAAGATTTGTGCAGACCGAGTAGGAATTCCTTTAAATATGAAGGAGAAAATAGAAACAAGTTCCAAATTCCAGACTTTGTATGATATTTATGAACTGAGTTTAAAATTTTATGAGAATAATATTAATACAGTAAGTGGGAAAGGAGCAAAAGAATACCTTTTAAAAAGGGGCATTACCGAAGAAATACGAAAAGAATTTGGCATTGGGCTTGCCTTGAAAAAGAAAGATCTTTTCACCTCTCTTCTTTTTAAAAAAGAATATCCCGAAAAAGAAATCTTAAAAAGTGGTTTAGTAAATAAAAACGAAACAGGATATCATGATATCTTTTATAATCGAATTATGTTTCCACTTTGGGATTTAAATGGGAAAGTAGTAGCTTATAGTGGAAGAATTTACGATAGTGACGATTCTTCCAAATATATAAATACGAAACAAACAGAGATTTTTAAAAAAGGAGAATTACTTTACAATTATCATAGGGCTAAAACGGAAGCTCGCATAAAAGGACAAATCATTTTGATGGAAGGATTTATGGATGTCATTGCCTCCTATCAAATAGGAGTTAAAAATACCATTGCTTTAATGGGAACCGCTCTTACCAAAAATCATGTTTTACAAATAAAAAAGCTCGCTAAAGAAATTTTAATTTGTTTAGATGGAGATGAAGCAGGAGAAAAAGCGACCAGTTCTTGTATAGAAGCCTTTTTAAAAGTAGGAGTTACTCCTAAAATTGTAAGACTAGAGGAAAATCTTGATCCTGATGAGTATATTCGAAAATATGGCGAAAAAAAATTTTTGCTGAAACTAGAAAATCCCCTTACTGTCATGGATTTTAAACTAGGATCTTTAAAAAAAGAGGTAGATCTTAAAAAAAATGAAGGAATAGCGGAATATACACATCAAGTTATAGAACAATTATCTTTTATTGAAGATGATATTTTAAAAGAAGTGACTTTAAATAAACTAAGTTTAGAAACCAATTTAAGTATGGATTTTCTTCGATCAAAAATGAAAGAAAAAGACAAAGAAATCAAACCAGTTTCTGTAACGGAAAAAGAAAAAAAATGGACAAAATATGAAAAAGCGGAACGAAATTTACTTTTTTATATGTTACATAGTGAAAAAGCTATTCAAATTTACAATGAAAAAGTAACATTTTTACCCACAGAGAAATATCGTAAGCTATTAACAGAGATTCGTGGATTTTATTTAAAAAGAAAAGAATTTAAAATAGCAGATTTTATAAGCGATATAAGCATACGTCTTCCAGATCTTTTAAATACCTTTGGAGAAATAGAATCCATGGATTTAAAAGAAGAATGGAATGCATCCGAAATTGAAGATTATATAAATACAATACAAGAGTATAATATAAAATATGAAAGCAATCGATTACAAAATTTAATAAAAAAAGAAATCGATCCAAAAAAACAAGCAGAATATGCACAATTAATACTAGAATTAAAGAAAAATATATTGGAGGAACAATATGATAAATGAGATAAAAAGTTTTGAACAAAGAAAAGAAGAACTTGTAAAAACAGGGAAAAATAAAGGGTATATCACTTATGAAGAAATTGCCAATGCTTTAAAAGGGCTTGATTTAGATGCCGATTCTTTAGACGATTTATACAATGTTTTTAATGAAAATAATATTGCCATTGTATCCGAAGAAGAGGAAAGTGGGGCAGGAGCTGATAAATTATTGCTAGATGATAATGCTCTTACCAAAGATTTGAATATCAATGATCCTGTTCGAATGTATTTAAAAGAAATTGGACAAATTAAGCTTCTTACAAGTGAAGAAGAGCTTGAACTTGCCGATCGCATTTTAAAAGATGACCAAGAAGCAAAACAGATTCTTGCAGAAGCAAATTTAAGACTTGTTGTTAGTATTGCCAAACGTTATGTTGGAAGAGGAATGCTTTTTTTGGATTTAATTCAAGAGGGAAATATTGGTCTTATGAAAGCCGTTGATAAATTTGATGTCACCAAAGGATATAAATTTTCAACGTATGCAACTTGGTGGATTAGACAAGCCATTACAAGAGCAATTGCCGATCAAGCAAGAACGATTCGTGTTCCAGTTCATATGGTAGAGACAATCAATAAATTAGCGCGTGTTCAAAGACAATTAACATTAGAGTTAAATCGTGAACCGAGTGAAGAGGAACTCGCCAAGAAAATGAATGTTTCCATTGATAAAATTCGTGAAATTTATAAAATTAGTCAAGAACCCGTAAGCCTAGAAACACCGATTGGAGAAGAAGACGATTCGCACCTAGGAGATTTTATTAAAGATGAGAGTAATATGAGTCCAGAAGAATATGCAACCAATGAAATGTTAAAAGATGAAATATCAGAGGTTCTTTTAACTTTAACAGAAAGAGAAGAAAAAGTAATTCGACTACGTTTTGGTTTAGAAGATGGAAAAGCACGTACTTTAGAGGAAGTTGGACAAATGTTTGGTGTTACACGTGAACGTATTCGTCAGATTGAGGCAAAGGCTTTAAGAAAGTTGAGACATCCCTCTCGTTCTAGAAAATTAAAGGATTATATGAGTGAATGATCCTTTCAAAAAGATTAGAAGAAATTGCATCTTTAGTAGAAACTGAAAAAGTAATTGACGTAGGTTGTGATCATGCTTTATTATCCATTTATCTTACAAAAGAAAAGGAAAAGGAATGTATTGCTGTTGATATTAGTCCTAATGTTATTTTAAGAGCAAAAAAAAATATAGAAAGATATCAACTACAAGATAAAATTCAAATTCTGGTAAATGATGGAATAAAAAATATTCCCCTTACAGGGGACGAAACCATTATAATAGCGGGGATGGGCAGTACGACCATTTTAAAAATTATAGAGGAAGTAAAAGAAAATCCACTTATTGTATGTTCGAATAACGATCAAGAGTTTTTGCGACGAGGTCTTGTTAAAAAAGGGTATTTTATAGAAGAGGAAAAAGTTGTTTTTTCCAAAAATCGTTATTATATTCTTATACGAGCTAAAAAAGGAAAAAAAGTTTATAAAGAGATGGAGTATATCTTAGGACCTATTCTTCTTAGAAAAAAAGAACCTCATTATTTTCGCTATTTATATGCTTATTATAAAAATGTTTATGTAAAAATTCCCCTTCAGGAGAAAAGAAGGAGAAAAAAGATTGAAAAAATTATAATAACTATAAAAAATCTACTAAAATAGTAGATCTTAGATAAAGAAAACGGGACCATTTCCGTTAGAAATGTTTTCTTGATAGGAATTTGTAGTAGTAGTTTGTTTAGAAGATGAGACCGTTTCCGTCACTGTAGGAGTATCTTCTGGAACATCTACTTTTTTAAATTCATTCATTACATGAAACATTGTTTTCGCGTTTTTAAATACTGGAGAGATTTGTTTTACCATTGGAATAGTTTGATTAATAATACCTAACGTCTTTTGTGTACCATTTATAATGCTACTCCATTTAATTCCACCAAAGAGTCTAGAAAGTAATCCTCTACTTGCAGGTTGCGTAATCATTTGGTAGGGCATCATAGAAATATAGGGATTATAGTAGTTCATATTTTTATCCCCCTTTCTAGAATATTATATGAATTTGTAAAAAAAAGTTTTATCTTTTTGTATTTTGTGTTATAATTTTGTTATAGTAGGGAAATAGAGGAGAGGTTGGTGTAGGTATGAAAAAGAAAAAAACTTTATTACCCTTCCTTTTAGTAAAATATTTTGCGATGGGGGTTTTTTATACAATTACTTTTTTAACAGATTTTTTATTAGAAAGTGTGCTTGCTGTTTTTAAATTAATTGAATATGTTTTTTATGGTTGGATGCGTATTTGTCAATTTATATATTTTATTTTTAAATGGATTATGAAATCTTTTGTTTTTGTTTGCTTTATTCTCTATAAAATTGTCAAATATTTCTGCCTTGGATTGATATATCCTGCGATTTTAATTAATGTTTCTTCGCAAAAATCACGTATTAATCGTTTGGAAAATAAGAAAAAAGGAAAAGAAGAAGAAGCTAAGGATATCAAAGAAGCAGAAAAAATCGCTCGTAAACAGAAGAAAAAGGGAAAAGATATTTATATTAATGATAAAGTTAAAATGAAAAGAACTCCATTGTCTGAACGTATAAATAAATTTTTCGAGTCTGTAATAAGTTTTCCTAAAAGAACGATTACGAATACAAAAGAGTGGTATAATAATTTGTCACTAGTTAAAAATTCCAATAATCAAAAAAATATAAAATTGCAAGCTATGTTAATTAATTTTGATGGAGCGGATGCCAAAAAAAGTGATGTTAAGGTAGTTTATGAATATGTAGCTAAAAATCCAGAGGGAAAAATTGTAAAGGACTACTTTGAAGCATTCTCAAAAGTAGAAGTACACTCTTTTCTATTAAGTGAAGGATTTGAAGTTTATAAGATTCGTACTTCGAAAATGATCCAACTTTTTCATGGAAATGTTGGAACCAATAATATTAAAATTAAAATTAAAGATTTGATTTTCTTTTTAACACAATTATCTACCTATATTAAAGCAGGAATTCCACTTGTAGAAGCTCTAAAAATATTGGAAAAACAATATAAAAATAAATCTTATCAACGTATTTTTAACACAATGATTTACGATTTGACAACAGGAGATAATTTTAGTGTTGCTCTTGAAAAACAGGGAAAAGCCTTTCCTAGACTTTTAATTAACATGGTAAAAGCAAGTGAACTTACAGGAGAACTTCCAGAAGCACTTGATAATATGGCAGAATACTATACAGAGACTAATAAAACAAGACAACAAATGATTACTGCATTAACTTATCCAACGATTGTTCTTGTAATAGCTCTTGCTGTTATTACATTCATAATGATGTATATTGTACCAAAATTTGTAGACATTTATGCTTCTATGGATAATTCTGCAATTCCAGGAATTACAATATTTGTATTAAATATTAGTCATTTCTTAGAACGCAATATTTTATGGCTTTTCCTTGGATTTGTTGGGTTTATACTTTTATTCGCTTGGTTGTATCACAATGTAAAGGTATTCCGCATGGTGGTTCAATTAGGAATAATGAAATTACCTGTTTTTGGGGATATTATTATTTATAATGAAGTTACGATGTTTACAAAAACACTTTCCACTTTACTTTCTCATAACGTATTTATTACAGATAGTATGGAAATTTTAAATAAGATTACAAATAATGAAGTTTATAAAATGATTATTTTAGATACAATCAATAATATCGCTAAGGGAGAAAAAATTTCTCTTGCATTTAATCATTGGGCTTTCCCAATTCCAGCTTATGAAATGATTGTTACAGGAGAAAAAACAGGACAACTTCCTCAAATGATGGATAAAGTTTCTGCTTATTACCAAGAACTTCATAGAAATTCAGTTTCTAGAATTAAAACTTTACTAGAACCAACTTTAATTGTAATGTTAACAGGTATTGTTGGAGTTATCGTTCTTTCCATTGTTATTCCAATGTTTAACATTTATGGAACCATTCAGGGTATGGAATAGGAGTTTTTATATGTATTTAGCATGTTGCTTTTTTCTACTTGGGACCATTTTAGGTTCCTTTTACAATGTTGTAGGGTATAGAATTCCTAAGGGAGAATCCATTTTATACCCAGCTTCCCATTGTCCCAATTGTAACCATCATCTTTCTCCTTTGGAATTAATTCCTATTTTTTCTTTTTTATTTCAAAGAGGAAAATGTAAAAGTTGTAACCAGAAGATTTCATGGTTTTATCCTATTTTTGAGTTTTCTTGTGGTATATTATTTGCTCTTTCCTATGTTTCCTTCGGATTTACTTGGGAACTTTTAATAGCCCTTACTTTTTGTTCTATGTTGATTATTGTAATTTTAAGTGATTATTATTATATGATTATTCCAGATGAAGTTTTGATTACTTTTGGTCTTTTCCTTTTTATAGAACATTTTTGTATATATGGTTTAGAAAGCTTTTTTCTCGCCATTAAAGATGGAATTTTAGCCTTCTTTTTTATGTTTTTATTAAAAAAAATGGGCGATTTTCTTTTTAAAGAAGAATCTATGGGAGGAGGAGACATAAAGTTACTTTCTCTTTTTGGGTTTGTTTTAGGGATAGAAGGTGCTGTTGTTTCCATTTTTTTAGCCTCGATAATTGGTCTTCCAATTTCTTTAATTTATTTAAAAAAGAAAAAGGATCATATCATTCCTTTTGGACCTTTTTTAAGTATTAGTGCCATGATCCTTTTACTTATACATTTTGATATTCATTGGCTTTTATGGTATGGATTATATATATTTATATAATCTTTTTTTATAAAAAATATTGCATTTTTGTGAGTATCTTTTTATAAGTTCTTAAATAACGTTATAACCTGTATTTATAAGCGTTTATGTCATTTTTGATTTTAAAAGATATTTTTATAAATTATTATAATTTCTTATATTTTTGCTTTCAAAAGTAGTAAATCAGTAGTAAATTTCAGAAAGTTTTTAAAGTATTAATTTAAAATATTAAAAAACTACTATGCAATGTCATAGTATCGAGGTATAGTCTTGTAAGCGAGACTAGTGGCGTAGCCACTAAAGTCTTCGCCATAATAAGGTATAGTATTACCCTTATTATGTAGCATGAAGCATGTAGCATTCAATTTTAATAATTCTCCATTTTAAAATTAGAAATATCTTATTTCTAATCATCATAAAATTTTTTTGAATAATATTTTATCTTTTCTTTATTAATTTCATGAACTAGTACTTTATCTCTTCTAGAATAATCATATATAGGAATGTCAATATCAAGTTCTTCTAATAATGAATTTATTTTTATCAATTCTATTATTTGATCTCTTTTGAATTTAGTTTTTCTTTTTTGCATTTCTAATAAATTATATACAATTCCAATAATATAAGTGTGCTGAATAAAATAATAATATTGATATTCACCATCGTAGTTTCCCATACGCCTTGGGTCTTTTGTATCAATATATCTTTCATATTCAGCTATATTTACACATTTGATAGGTTCTATACCATCAATAATAAAGGATGGTTTTAATGTGGCATAAAAACGGAAGCATTGATTATCTGGAATAGTTATTTTCGATAAACTTATATAATATTTTCCATTATAAACACCACACCCAGTCCTATGTAATAATTCATTGCACTTAATTCCTTCAGTTAATATAGACGAATATTTAGTTTTATCATAATAAATAGAATGATAAAACCAATCTAAGTTTATTTCACATTTTTTCTCTATTTTATCTACGATATCAATTTCCACGATTACCAACTCCTCTTTTTTTAATTATTATTTTAAAATAATTTTTTCTTTTTAATATGTTTTAATTACGCAATATCAAAACAAAATATTTCAATTATTATAACATATTTTTTTTTAAACGAAATCTCAATATAAAGTAGTAAATTGGTAGTAAAATAAAATCGAAATTTCTCGTATACTATTATAAAATAAGTACTTTTTATCAAGAACTAAACTTTTTTGTCTAAAAATTATATTTTTATCAGAATTCTTTATAGGTTCTTAAATGCCCTTATGACTTTTATGTATAAGTTTTTGCAATATTTTTATTTTTGGAAAATACATTTATGGGCGAAGCTAGTGGGAGCCACTAAAGTCCTCGCCATAATAAGAATAAGAAATAGTATTCCCTCTATTATGTGTGCGGAACATCTAGCAGATAATTCATGTAAATAAATGCTTCAAATATATTAGATTATGATAAAATAATCAAAAGAGAGAAAAAATTATAATATACTACTAATTTTACAATATTGAATTAAGTTTTAGAAAGTAGATGAAATACTATGTATGAAGAATTTAAAACATTTATATCCCAATTAGTAAATATTAATATTTGTTTGAAAAAGGATTTTGTATTAGAATTGATTGATGAATTCGATGTTCCTATAAAGAAATTAAACTATCCTAATAATAGTCTTGATAATTTATCTATTTCTTTAAACTTTTATAAAAATTTTAATTTAGACTACTATAATATAATTAATCAAGGAATAAAAAACAAAGACATTATTATTTCTGACGAATTTAATTCCCATGTTAATACTAAAACTGGAAAAACATATATAAAATTAAATGATAATGATGGGGACCTTATTACGATAATTCATGAATTAGCACACTATATTGATCGAATATTAAATCCCCATATAGTTCCTGATAAATATTGGTTTTTGGGAGAAACATTTGCTTTTTATATTGAAAGAGAACTAGAAAAGAAATTAGGTCAAAAGTATTCATATCTATTTAATATTAGAAAAAATAATCGCTTGTATATGGAAAAAAATTTATTACAAATTGTGAAATTAGTATTATATTATGAAAACAAATATCTAAAAACTGGGAAATTAAGATTAACTGAAAAAGATTCTATAAATATAAAAAGAATTATGAATGTTGGGGAGGATAATTTAATAAACTTTTGTTTATCTTATCCAATTGCCAATATTACTTCATTATACTTAATAAATTTTTGTCCAAATATAACGGAAGAAGAATTTTGTGAGTTATGTTTAGCGTATGACATTAAAAATTTTTTTAGAGATAATTGTCATTTAATTGGATTAGACAATAAAACAAAAATTAAATAATTGGATTTATGTCAAGTTTTTAGACACGAAAAAGTTTAGTATTTTAAAATTTAAG
>CAMSXY010000028.1 GCA_947065955.1 uncultured Caryophanales bacterium
ATGTGATTACTTTGGTTAGATGGATTTTACACAAAGTTTTTTACACACTCAAATTGATGGATTTTCTTGGTATAAAATCAAATATTTATACAAGTTAATTCCCTGAGATAATTCTCGTATTTTTGATTAGGGGAAATATATCCAATACTACTATGTATTCTAATATTGTTATACCATCCTTTAATTTCAGTATCTAATAAATTATTGGCTTCCTTAACTATTAGATTGACGAGTTAAATGATAGTAATATACAGAATGATGAATACCTAAACAATTACAAAGTAAACATACGTTAAATACATTTTCATGTTGTTCAATAAATTTAATCTTGTCTTCTATTTTTGCGTGAATATGGCAATTGCTTTTTTTAATATTTCTAGTTCCTCCTTTGTTCGATTTAATTCTTTTTTCAATTTTGCAATTTTCCTATTATTAGTTACACTACCATCTTCTGTTTTTATTGGAGAGTATTCTTTTACCCATCAAAGAATCGCATTACTTATGCCATATTCACGTACTATAACACTCGCAGCTTTGCTTTTTTTGTTATATAACTCGACTATCATTTTTTTAAAATCTTCATCATATCTTTTCTTTCGTTTTTCCACTATAGACACTCCTCTCAATGTTTTTAATTTTATCACATTGTCTAACTTCTTGTGCCTATATATTATCCTAACACCAGTAAAACTATTGTATTTTAGTTATAATATAATATATACTATAGTTAAGGACTTTTAGGAACAAAAAAGATATTTTTATCGATCTTATTTTTGTTATTTTGACAGTAGGATTGTTATATTTATTTTTTAGTAATAGCATGTTAAAAAAGGATAATAAAACCTTAATAGCAAAATTAGATAATATGATTACTAACATGAGTGCATTGCAAGATAGGATTGTTTATTTGGAAAAATACATTGCCGAATTAAAATAATTTGAAAGATTCAATTCCTAATAGCAGAAGTTATAAATTTATAAAAAAAACTTAAAGTATATTGAAACGATTGATTATACCAGACAGAAAAATGAAAAATTTGCTGTATTTTTCCAATTTTAGGGGACATATTCAATAATTATTCATTTGATAAATGAAATTAAAGATTTAAAAAATGTTTATTATGATATTAAATTTTTTGATTTGAAACCTAAAGATAATTATAAAAAATATTATTTGAATTTAGTGTAGTTTCTTTAACTAAAACAGATAAAGTCGGTCTAAATCAAGTTTAAGAGAGTTGTCAATAGAAATTTTATTGAGAAAGGTGGTGAAATCAGATTATAGTTTAATGCGGTATGTTGTAAGTTGTATGTTGTAAATAGTAATATAGAGGAATTTAGTATGAAAAAAAATATATATACTTGTTTATTAATACTTTTTTTTGTTGCTTTAATATTTATATATTGTATATTAAGAGATTCATCTTCTAAACATAATGTTTTATCATATGACCTCAATAATAATATTTATAATAAATATGGTAAAACGTATCAGTATGAAATATACTATGTGGAGAATAATACTATATATGGGTCTATATATGATGATAGCAAGAGTGATATTTTATATTCTACTATTGATTTATTTCGGTATAGTCTTGATGATCAAACAATGTATTTTTTCCAAGTATTTCCAGAAAATATGGTTGTTGATTATTATATAAGTGATAATGTATTGTATTATTTATCATTAAATAGCCAAAATGATAATTATCAGTGGATGTTAACAGAATATAATTTTAGTGATGGAAATGAGATAATTCTTGATACTGGTATTATGAAGGATTCTATTAATTATCCAAATTTATATATTTATCAAGGAAATCCAATATTGACAATTATTTCTGATGTAGGAGAAATGCAAAGATTTAGTATTAAAAAATACGAAAACAATGAAAGCGTCGTGTTGTTTAAAAGTGAAGGTCATAAACAAAAAAGTATTGGAACAATTGCTTTCAATATGATTAATTTCAAAATGATAAATAATAAAATTTATTATACAATGATTGAAGAAAATGACGTTCAAGTACTGTATGAATATGATTTAAATTATGGCAAAATAGAGAGAAAGTATATAAATGATAATTCTAAATTATATATCCAAAATTATCATTTTAAAGATGAATTTAACTATTACATATTGCTTGCTAATCGACAAAATTTTGAAGATTCTACTATGATTGTCAGTTACAATGGAAATAATAAAATAATAAAAACAGGTATTAATACATTTGGTAAAAGGCTAAATGATAATGAATTATTATTTCATAACGATGGAAATGTGTGGAAAAAGTTGAATTTTGATAGTGGTACACTTGATATTATTCATGTATTAGATTTTAGTGTGTATCCAAACTATTATATTATTGACGTAAATAAAATCTTAGTTAGATCAATTGATAGTGATAATTTGTTTGTGATTTATGTAAATTAGTTTAATAAAAAGACGTCAAATTGTCTATTTTGGCATCTTTTTCACATACTATAATAGATTAACAAAGCGAGGGAAATATAGTTTTTTGATAATGATGTCACATCAAGAACTTTTAGTTACCAGTATTCTTGATGGAATGAGAAGGAAAAAATAAGTTATTTATGATTTTTATCACTCTGTTAGTTGAATGGGGTTATTATAAAAAATGGAATTAGCATTTTTTCTTTCTGCCTAAAAGTTGATCAATAGAAAAGGAATCATATATTTTTGTTAGATTAAATAAAAAAGAGGTTGGAATCAAATTTAAGGCATTTTCGTAGTGGGCGTAAGAGGCTTGTGTTGTATTAATTATTTTGGTCACAGAATCTTGTGTTAAACTATGTTTTTTTCTAATCATTTTTAAGTTTTGAGCAATAATATGAATATCTATGGAAAGGGGTAAATATGATTCATCGTTATAATTAGTTAGACCAAAAAGATAATCTAAACTAAAATTGAAGTAATTTGCATACTCTACCAATCGTTCTAATGGAATCGTATCCTTTCCCGTTTCCCAACCAGAAACGGTCGAAAAATGTACGTGAAACAATTCAGCAATGTCTTTTTGCTTCAGTTCGAGAAATTCTCTACTTTTCTTAAAATTTTTGATAATCATTAGAACTCACCTAATTTATTATTCCATGAACTAGGAATTTTATAACATTTTTAGGGGAAATAGAATGTTTTTTGATATATTGTGATAAAAAGTTACTTAAGTTGATAAAATTCGCAAAAAAAATATTGTATACTTCATTAGAAAATAGCAATACTACAGGGATTAATTATTGTGGGAAAATCACCAAACAATTTATATAAATCAGGTTTGATATAAAATATAGCAATTTTTATAAGTAATGCTTATTAAAGATGCAATACTATGAGTGGTAAAAATACTATAAATTTGATATTATCAATTATGTAATTTGTGAATTATTTCAATCTTTAAGAGTGACAAAACGCCTTTTATAGGCTTATTATCAATGTTTTTCCTCATTTTTGTCCTGAATCTAATATGAAATAAATTGACAAAATATGATTAAAATGATATATTTAAACTAGTAATCTCATAATTTAATATTATAGCATTTTTCTCATTGACATTATAATATATATAATAACGAGCAGTTTTGGTTACAAACTTGGTGCAATTTTTAGCACTACAGGAGTGATGTATGGACTGAATCGTTATTTTTTTATTTTACAATATTAAGAAGAGCAAACAATATATGATGTAGATCATATTTACTAAATTATCTTAAAAACATTGCTAATGAGAAAGGAAAGGTTTATGAAAAAAGTTATTATCGCATTATTATTGACAACACTATTATTAGGAACAACTAAAGTATTTGCATTAGAAAATTTAAATGAAATTGATAATTATCTTCTTATCAATTCTGAGAGTAAAGAAAAATATGAATTAAATCAGCAAATTTCTGAACAACGATTAAATCAGATTAAATTGGACAGTAGTAATGGTATTATGCCTTCAGGTGGAGGATCGTTTATTTCATTGACATATCTTACTGGAAAGGAATATCCTAATTATAGACAAGAAACGTCTTATTGGTGTGGACCTGCATCAATAAAACAGGCAGTGCAATGGATAAATAATACATCAAATTCTCAACAAGTATATGCAACAAGTATGGGTACTAATTCAAAAGAAGGATCTTATGTATGGAAAATGGCAAGAGAACTAAATAATAGACAGTCACAACATTCATATGTATATGTAGACATTTCTACTATGAATAATAAGCAAGACTTTTGGCTGATGGTGCAAAATGATATTTTGATGGAAAAAGTTCCTGCAATAGCACACGCTAAAACAAATATATTTTATATGTATAATGGTAAAAATTTAGGACACTATTTAACATTAACAGGATATTATGAAGATTACCTATCTTCTGAATTTAGTTATTTTGAATATGTCGACAGCTATTATGCGGACTATGGTAGAGGAAGTGTATTTGGAACACATGAGGTTAATTTTTATGATTTATACAATTCATTACACAATACGGGAAGATTTATGATTTGGTAATTAGTATATAATAAAAGAAAAAATTATTAATTATTATTTTATTATCAATATGAAGGTGAAAAATAGAAAATTTTAGATTTAAAAAGTATGAAATTGACCTCAATCATGTTGATGTTAATTTAAAATCATTTTATTATTGTGTGGCAGAATTAAAAAATTAATTGAAAAAGAGTTGATTTCAGGTAAAAAAACTTTCATATGAAAAATATAATCTAATAAAATGTGAGGTGAACTATGAAAAAAATTTTTTTACCAATTCTCTTGTTGTTAATATTTTTTATTTCTTTATCCATTATCCTATTTTTTGCGAATCAGAAAACGGAATATGAATTTTTATATGAAAATAAGAATTATAGTATAAAGATTCCCAAATATTCTTATTGGCTTAAAAATTCCGATCTTAATATAAATTTTAAAAGTTTTAGTACTATAGAACGGCTAAAACAATTTAAAGATCAATACTTAGAAAGTTTACAGTTATTAGATTGTAGTACAGAGGAAGCAAAGTATTATTATGATAAAAGTCAAAATATTACACTTTATAATTATAAAATTGTTAAAAAATTTCTAATTAATGATATCCAGATAAATTATCACAATGGTCATTATTGTAACGATAAAGATGCCGAAGAATTGGAAAAACAGCTACAAGAATTAAATTTTACACTTGATGTAGAGCCAAGTCCAACCTGCGGAAAGTTAAAATTATTATATTCCAATGATTCATACGAGATATATGGTTATTGTATAGAAAATGCGAGTATAGAGGTTGATGGTAGTGATTTTACTTTGGAAACAGCGTTGACAAATAATTATGTTAGTATGGATAAAATAGTTAAAAAATTTGACTTTTCTAGTAAGTATGCTGAAGGAGTTAAAGAGATTTATGATAATGATGTACTATATTTGAATTTGGTATCTGGTATGATCGTTTGTGGTTTAAATGAACAAAATAAAAAGTATATTATTGGTAATGAGGATATGTTTTATAAGAGTGAATTATGCGGTTAGTTTTATGCTAATAATTATCATAAAATTTAAACGAATTTAGTGTTTTTAAGGAAACATAGTCATATTATATAAAGAATAAATTAAAATAATAAAGTCGCTATTTTTTAAAAGCCGAAAATAGCGATTTTTTTTTTAAAATTATTATAATGCATATAAATTTATCCATTCCTATGTATTTGTTTTCAATTTTTACACCTTATTTGTTTATTTTAGAAATCTTGTTTTAGTAAATTTTAAAGTGAACTTGTTAATAAAAAGTAGACACTAAAAAAGTAAAAATTATACTAAATTTTTGCTCAGGCCTCTTGATGAATATTTGCAAATATCAAAACATAATTTTTAGATGAAGGGGTGGCATTAATGAATTATGAATGGGAAATTGAAAATGTCAATTTAGATTTATATGAGTTTGAAGTTCTTCAACAAATCATCTGCAAAAAATTAGCAAATATACTAATTCAAAGTGAAGGGAAAAGTTGTACAGTTTGAAAAAATTTCAAAGTTTCTATACTAATGACAGTACTATGAGAGCATTAGATCATAATTTGAAAGGAAGAGATAAATTATGATATTAAATGTTTACAAAGAGGGAATAGATAAAAGTAGGAATGTTTTAAAAAATATTGATGAGAATGATTCTGTTGAAATTCAAAGAATAAAAGAATTATTAAATGTATTTGATTTGGAGTATATTTCGAATAGCTTACGACATATTTTAGGTATTACAAAAGAAAATAATTTAGACTGTTTCGATAAAAGAATAAATGAATATAGAGTAGTTGATGGGAATAAAAGATTTAGGGTTATTCTATATATAAGACTTTCTGTTGAAGATGGCGATATTATAGATGGGGATGTTAGTAAAAGTATTAGAAATCAATTGTTATATTTATTGTCTGAATGTAAAAGTAGAAATTGGGAAGTAGTAGCCATTTTTTGTGAAGAAGGTATTTC
This sequence comes from uncultured Caryophanales bacterium, assembly GCA_947065955.1. Lineage (GTDB taxonomy): Bacteria > Bacillota_I > Bacilli_A > RF39 > UBA660 > CAMSXY01. The sequence goes on from CAMSXY010000028.1 coordinate 6,489, forward strand.
TGGAGCCGATGATAATAGACCTGAATGGTTAAAATCATTAAGATATTGTGAATGTGGTAATACAGAAATATTTTTATGTAAAAGTCAATCAAGATTTTCAAGAAGTATGGAAATGATAGAAAAATACCTTCATAAAGAATTTGTATCTTGGAATGTTCGTTTTGTTGGTTTAGTTGATAATACTGATACGGATATTCAGGGAAATAAGAAAACAAGGCAGATAAATGGACTTGTGAATGAATGGCAGGTGGAAGACCAATCCATTAATACAAGAAAAATATTAAGAAATAAAAAATCTAATGGTTTATACACTGGGTCTTTTGCTCCTTATGGCTATATAAAGGATCCTAAAGATAAGTACAGATTGATTATTGATGAAACTGCTGCTAAAGTAGTAAAAGAGATATTTAATATGTACGCAAGTGGGATGGGTTATCATTTGATTTGTAAAAAATTAAATGAGGAAAAAGTTCCAACACCTACTGAATATAAAAAAATGCAGGGGTCAAATTTTTATTGTAGTTTTTCCCAAGTAAACAAGAGAATAACGTACAAAGTGGAGAAAGATGATACACTGGAAACTATTGCAACAGAAATGCATTTAGTAGTAAAAGATATTATGGAATGTAATAACTTGGAAAAAGGTGAAATATATGAAGGACAAATAATAATAATTCCCGTAAGGCCTACTTGGAACTATGATACAATAAGAAAAATATTAAAGGACGAAACTTATATTGGAACATTGGTGCAAGGAAAGGTAGAAGGTAAAAGTTATAAAGACAAAACACAAGTTAAGATTCCTGAAGAAAAGTGGATAAAAGTACCACACTGTCATAATGCTATTATAGATAAAGAAACTTGGGAATTGGTGAGTGCAAGGTTTAAAAACAAAGGAAGAGCAAGATCAACAAAAACTGGTGAAGTTCATATGTTTAGTAAAAAAGTTTATTGTGGTTGTTGTGGAAAGGTTTTCCAAAGAAATCTTTGTCATGTTAAAGGTGGAAAACAAGCCTATATGCAATGCAAAGAGAGAAAAAGAACAGGTGCATTTATTTGTAACAACAATAGAGCAATAAGATATGATGATTTAGAAAATTTAGTTTTAAAACAAATCAATACTCAAATAGAAAAATACTATGATATGTCCCAAATTAAGAAAAAATACTATGAAAAAAAAGTTAATAATGAAATTGATAATAATATAAGAATATTGGAAACAGAAAAAAATCAATGTAATACCCAAATTAATAAAAAACAAAGAGCTTTAACAATGCTATATGATGATAGAATAAATGGAGTTGTTGATGCTTTAGAGTTTACATTAATAAAAAATCAATATTCAATAGATATAGATGAGTATAATAAAAGGATAGATCAAATTGGTAATAAAATATATGAATTGGAAAGATTAAAAACTGTTAAAAAAAGCCAAGAAAAGATATTTAAGAAATATAAAAAACTTGATAAATTAACACGAATTGTTATAGATGAGTTTATAGATAAAATATATATAGGAAATATAGATCCAGAAACCAATAAAAGAAAGTTCCGTATTATATGGAACATAAATTTAGACTAGCATTTGGTATAAGCGAGTCTGCCACATGGAGGAAGTGATCCAGGTGCAATTTATGGAAATGTCCATGAAGCAGATATAAATTTAAACATTAGTATCAAATTAAAAGAATTATTAGAACAAAAAGGAGCTACGGTGTTTTTAACCCGTTACGGAGATTATGACCTATCAGTTCCTATTACAAATAATCGAAAAAGAAGTGATTTATCTCGTAGAGGAAATTTAATTAATACTTCCATGTGTGATTTATTTGTTTCAATTCATTTAAATGCAGATACTTCTTCTACTTGGAAGGGAGCTCAAGTATTTTATGATGACGTAAATCCAGATAATGAAAAATTTGCAAAAATAATGCAAGAAGAATTAAAAAAAGTTTTAAAAACAACTAGAGAATACAAAGAATTAACAGATATTTATCTTTTCAAAAGAATTGAAAGGCCAGGAGTCCTTGTAGAAGCTGGATTCCTTACAAATCCCAATGAACGATACCTGTTAAAAACAGAGGAATATCAAAGTAAAGTAGCCCTTGCCGTTTTAAATGGTATTATTGAATACTTAAAAACACTATAAATTTCACCAAATATACATTTTACTTCTGAAAAATTATGGTATAATAACTTCAGGAAGTGAGAATATGGCAGCAAAAACATTTAAAACCCTAGAAGAACAAATTGAAATTTTAAAATCAAAGGGTCTGATAATTGAAGACGAGGAAACATCAAAACAAATCTTGTTCCGAGAAAATTATTTCTTTATAAGTGGTTATCGACATCTTTTTATGGAAAATAGTAAACAAAACCGCTTCCTATCTGGAACAACATTTGAAGAGCTCTATGCAACTTTCTTATTTGATCGTTCTATTCGAAATATTATGTTTAAATATATTTTAATTATTGAAAACAATATAAAATCTATTATAAGCTATAATCTTTCAAAAAAATATGGTATTAAAGAAAAAGATTATCTAAATCCTAAAAACTTTACACAGGATAGCTTAAAAGTAAGACAAGTACATGACGTTTTAAATAAGATGAAAAGACAAATTAGAGTCAATGGAAGACAACATACAGCAACCATGCACTATATTGATAACTATGGATATATCCCTTTGTGGATCTTAGTAAAGGTTCTTTCCTTAGGAATTCTTTCAGAACTATATTTGATTTTACAACCAGAGGATCAGGAAAATGTAGCTTCTTTTTATCATTTAGATGCAGAAGTTCTTTCTATATATTTGCCAATTCTTGCAAACTTCCGAAATCTATGCGCACACGAAGATATTTTATATGATCATAGAACGCAAAGAAAAATACCCAATTGTAAGTATCATTATCAACTTGATATTGAACAGATTGATGATGAGTTTCGTTATGGGAAAAACGATTTATTTGCCTTATTAATCATTATGAAAGAAACCTTAACCGAGGATGAATTTAGAAATTTAGCTTATGAGATTGGATACGAAATTGATGTACTGGACGGAAAAATTGATGTAGTACCATTAAATGTTATTTTAAACAAAATTGGATTTCCAGACAATTGGCGAGAACTTATTAACCTGTAAGGAGGAAGAAAATGAACACAAAAATAAAAAATATTATTTATGTAATCGCAGCCTTTTTTGTTGGTGTTTCTGGAACTGTTGTGGTTTACCACTATTTTCCTTATGAAACAAAAACAAAAACAGAAGTAGTAGAACAAACGAAAAATGTAATAAGCATTCAAGAATCAGACACTCTTTATGAATCTGTACAAAAAGTATATGATGCAACAGTTTTAGTAGAAAATTATAATCGAAGTGGCTCTTTAACAGGTAGTGGAAGTGGTTTTGTATATAAAAAAGATGAACAATATGCTTATATTATTACAAACCACCATGTTATTAAAGATGCTTCTTCTATTAAAGTTGTAAATACAGAAGGGGAAGAGGTAAATGCTACGCTTCTTGGAAGTGATGAATATGCTGATATTGCCGTTCTTAGAGTAGAGGCTAAATTTGCTTTACTTGTTGCAGAGATTGGCGATAGTAGCGAGCTTCGTATTAGCGATACTGTCTTTACAGTAGGAACTCCAGTTTCTAAACAATATATGGGAACTGTAACAGGAGGAAGAATTTCTAGTAAAGGGTATGTAACAGTAAGCGTTGAACTAGATGATGGAACTTCTTATATGATGGAACTTTTACAAACAGATGCGGCTATTAACCCAGGAAATAGTGGAGGGCCTCTTGTAAATGTAAACGGGCAGGTCATTGGAGTAAACTCTTTAAAACTCGTACAAGAACAGATCGATAACATGGGATTTGCAATTCCTATTGAACATGTAATGTCTGTTGTTGACCGATTGGAAAAAGGAGAAAAAATTATCCGTCCTCAATTAGGCGTTAGCCTTGTAAATGCAACAAGTAGTTATTATTTATATAAAAATCAAATTTATTTAGATGAAGAATTTGAATCAGGGGTGGCTATTGTACAAGTTGAAAAGAATTCAACAGCTTATGAATATGGATTACAAAAAGGAGACGTTGTCCTTGCCATTAATGGAGTAGAAATAGAAGATGTTGCCCATTTCCGATTTATTTTATATAAATATACAATAGGAGATGAAATTACAGTTCAATATTACCGAGATAAAAAAGTTAATGAAGTCAAAATGCAACTTGACCAAGCAGTGGATAAATAAAGTAAATTTTAAGTGAAGTTATAAAAAATGTAGATACATAATGATGTGAACCCCAAATTGGAGACATCAATAAAAAATGTAATATAAAAATCAAGG
>CAMSXY010000029.1 GCA_947065955.1 uncultured Caryophanales bacterium
TCTTTCCCTACACGACGCTCTTCCGATCTTGTTGCATAACCATAATCGGATGCATACATGAGTCCGATGGCGCCCCTCCATTTTGTTGGATGGGATTCAAATACTACATTATTTCTTTCATCATTATATAAATTATTTCTTGTTTGGTGTTGTAAATGGTTACTAGTTGTATCTGTTCCACCTAAATTCCACTCATGTTCTTGATCAATATAGCTTTTACTTGTTTCTTCTATACTTTGTAAATAGATTTCATTTAACTCTACTTGTAAAGTTGCTTTACTCCAATCATTTATTCCATAATCTTCATGTCCACCATTTGCCTCTGTTTTATCCCATTCTATATCCTCACTATAAAAGTCATTTCGTATCAATTTGGCCTGTCCACTAAATACTCCTATTATTCTCCACAATTCATTATTAAAACTTACATAATTATTGGGATTTTTACCTACATATCTTAAATTTTGGTTTGGATCTTCATCCATAACACTTGATACATTTTGTAAAAGTTCCTGGGCCATATACCTTTTTTTTACCTCGTTTGATTCCGTTTCCTTTCCTGCTCCTGTTGTGACCTTTACTTTGTAACTTCCTGGTTCTGGGGATATAATGGTTTGTGTTATCTCCTTTGAAAGAATGTTTCCTTCTTTATACCAACTATAGTAGTATCCACTAATGGTACTTTTTGGTTCTACACTAGCCGTTAATACTGTTTTGTTATCTACTATACTTTCTTTAATTGTTACTATTGGCTCCGTTTTATCAATTCCACTGATCGTTAGATTATCTGCATAAATATAATTTGTTCCATCGTATATTCTTGCTCTTAACGTTCCATTTTCTTCAACTGTTAGTATATTTTCATAAGGATACCATGTTATATTGTTAAAACTATACTCATAAACAAATCCTTCTTTCGTTGGATAAATAATTTCTACTTTCTTATTTGTTGTGTATTCTTCTATTGTTAAAATTTTTATTACTGGTTTTTCTATACTATCTGTAGTTACAATGATTTCTTTTATTTCAGATTCCTTATTTTCTAGGGAAGTATTCATAAGTCTTACCTGAATTTTGTAAGTTGTATTTAACGTTAATCCTGTGTATATTTTTGTACTTAAATTTCCAGTTAAAGTATCTCCATTTTCCCACTTTTTTTCTTCTATATCTTCATTGAAAGAGGCAATGCGATATTCATGTTTTTCTAAAAAGCTTTCCTCCTCTTTATAAGTTGTGTATATTGTGATAGAATTTGTTGTAACCTCGCTTACAATATTTTCTATCACAGGAGGTGTTGTATCAAGAATATCGCAACTTCCCTCGATTATCTGTAAAGTTTCTAAAGTTCCATTCGCACAATAGACTCCATTACTTACATCCACCACTTTAACAACACTTTTTTCCTTATAGATTTTTCCAGATATAAAGTTCCCTTTATTTGTTAAAGGCAAATCTACAATACTTATTTTTCCATTCTCTTCCATCACAAATATATTTTTTAACTCATATGTTTCATAAGCACTAAATAGATTTTGAACACTTGCTTTAAAAGCACCTTTTTTAGAATCTTCTATAATATTTATAATAATAGGTACACTCATTAAAGCAATAATTCCAAGTATTATGATTACTGCTAATAGTTCGATCACTGTAAAACCTTTTTTCATATTATCCCTCTACTTTCTTATAGTATACTTTTATTTATACTCATTATCTCATTAGGATTTTCAAAAATCAACAAAGCAACCTATTATAAAAGCTAATAAAAAGTATTATAATAAGAGATATTATTTCATTTTTATTTAGCTTATAAGAAAATTCTTTTGCTTTTTCTTAATTTTTTTATATTTTTTCACTCTATAAAAAAATTACTGAATCTTTACAGTAATTTTTTTATTATTCATTAAAATTAGATTTTTAAATGTTTTTTTACAGCACGATAACTTCCAAACATTCCAACCAACATTCCTATCACCAATAAAAGCAAAGAAGTTTGATACACAAAAGGTGTTGGAGAAATCAGTTTTAAAAAAGGAGAAAAAACTTGTCCATTGAAATGTTGATAAATCGCAACATATCCATATGTTGTTAAAATGATTGGAATAATGGTTCCAATGATTCCTAAAAATAATCCTTCAAAAATAAAGGGAATTTTTATATTTAAATTAGAAGCCCCAACAAGACGCATAATTTCGATTTCTCTTTTTCTTGAAAAAATTGTAATTTTAATAGTATTTGAAATTAAAAAGGCAGTAACTAAAACAAGGGCAATAACAGATATATAACTTGCTTTTCTAAGAACATCAAATATTGTAATTAAACTATCAATAATCGTCTCCCCATATTCTACTCCATAAACATTATCTAGTTTTCGAATATTATCAGCTACTTCTCCTATTTTTTCGATATCTGTTACTTTGATTAAATACTCATCACGAACAGGTGTATTTTCTCTTGTATATTTTGATAAAATCATTTCAAAGGTACGATCTTCTTCAATCATTTCCTTTGTAATATCCATTCGATCTTTAAAGGTTTTTGATTCTACATAATTCAAAAGATCTATAGAATCACCAAGTTTTTCAATAATCTCATCGCTTGCTCCTCTTTCAATAAATACTACGATTGTTAGATCTTTTTCGACATTATCTGCAAAATTATTAACATTTGCCGATAAAACCATAGAAAGGGCAACTACAATTAGAGTAATCGTAATACAGGAAATAGAGGCTAAAGATAAGGAAAAATTTCGAAATACACTTTTAAAAGAATCTCGTATATTTCTTCCTAACATTCTAAATAGCTTCATGTCGATAGGTTCCTTTCTCATAATCTTTTAAAATTCTACCAGAGTCTAATAAAACAACCCTTTTTTGCATTCTCTGTACAATATCTGTATCATGGGTTACCATAATGATAGTAGTCCCTAACTTATTAATTTCCTCTAATACTTGCATAATTCCTAAACTGGTTGTTTCGTCCAAATTTCCTGTCGGTTCGTCACAGATTAATAGTTTAGGTCCATTTACAATGGCTCTAGCGATGGCAACTCTTTGTTGTTCTCCACCCGATAACTGATTAGGATAATTTTTTACTTTATGTTTTAAACCAACTAAATCAAGAACCTTTAATACTTTTTCATGAATTTCTGCTTTTGGAATGCCAAATACTTCTAGTGTAAAAGCTACATTTTCATAAACTGTTGAACGTTCTAATAATTTAAAATCTTGAAATACGACCCCTATTTTTCTTCTTATTTTATATACGTTTCTATTTTTTAACTTTGCAACATCAATACCACCAATATTAATAATTCCACTGGTTGGTTTTTCTGCTCGATAAAGCATTTTGATTAAAGTAGATTTTCCACAACCTGTAGATCCAATTACAAAAACAAATTCGCCTTTTTCTATAGTTAAATCAAGATCATAAACCGCAGTAACTCCATTTTTATATACTTTTTTAACATTTTTCATTCGAATTAAATCCATAATACACCTACTTTCCTCCCAATACTTCATATGCATCTGTTACAAGTAAAAAAGCATTTTTATCGATTGCTCGAATTCCTTCTTTTACAATAAAATATTGTTTTGTTGGAATAATACACATGATCATTTTTTGATGGTTTCCTGTATAACCACCTTTAGCATTTAATACAGTAATTCCATGATTCAAATTTTCCATAATAAATCGTTTTACTTCGGCTTCTTCTTCTGTGATCACATAAACAGCCTTCGACTGTGAAATTCCAAGAATAACTTTATCTGTCATAATACTAATAATATACATATTAATAATAGAATAGATAAATTTTTGCCAACCAAAGACAAATAAACTTGTGAAAATAATAACTCCATCTGTAAAAAACATAGAATTTCCTATAGAAATTTTAAAATATTTTGAAACAATTTGGTTTAGTATATCGGTTCCCCCTGTTGTAAAACCTGATTTAAAAATAAGTCCCATACCAAAACCACTAATAACCGCTCCAAACAGTACAAGAACTACAATTTCCGTTGTTCCCAAATCAATATATTTAAAAATAGGGACCGTTAATTCTACAAAAATAGGATATAAAATAGATCCTATAATTGAATTTTTTGTTTTTTCAAATCCTAGTAAAGTAAAACTTAAAATTAGTAAAAAGATGGATCCTATTAGAATCGTAATAGAGGGGGTAATATGTAACGTTTTATTTAACATTACTGCAATACCACTTACCCCATAAACTAAATCGTTTGGTAAAACAAATATGTTAAAAGCAATCGAAACTAGTAAAATTCCTAGGATAAACTGAATATACCGTTTTACTTTTCCATTTTCATAATTAATTTTTCGAGGTTTTTTTTTCTTAAAAATCAATTTCTACACTTCCTTAAATATTCTTCAACAAATACATCAATATCTCCATCCATAACTTTTCCTACATTTGTGTTTTCTATATTAGTTCTATGGTCTTTCACTAAAGAATAGGGATGCATTGTATAAGTACGAATTTGAGACCCAAAATTAATTTCCATATTGGTTCCCTTTATTTTTTTTAATTCTTCTTCTTTTTTTTCAATCTCTAATTGATATAATTTACTTTTTAAGACTTCCATAGCTTTTTCTTTATTTTGAATTTGACTTCTTTCATTTTGACAAGTAACTACGATTTTAGTGGGAAGATGGGTAATTCTTACTGCACTATCGGTTGTATTAACCCCTTGTCCTCCACAACCACTACTTCTATAAACATCGATTCTTAAGTCACTTTCTTTTATGTCTAATTCAATATTTTGATCGATCATAGGTGTGATATCAATGGAAGCAAAAGAAGTTTGTCTTTTATTGTTTGCATTAAAAGGCGATAAACGGATCAATCTATGAATTCCCTTTTCTGATTTTAAATATCCAAAAGCATAAAGTCCTTTTACTAAGATAGAACTACTTTTAATTCCTGCTTCTTCTCCTTTTTGCTCATCCATAATATCATAAGAAAAGCCTCTTCTGTCACAAAAACGTAGATACATTCTTTCTAACATTTCTGCCCAATCTTGTGCTTCAGTTCCACCTGCACCTGCGTGAATTTCTAAAATAGCTCCTCCTTTATCATAAGGACCATCGAGTACAATTTCAACTTCTAGAGAATCTACTTTGTCTTTTATTTTTAAAAGTTCTTCTTCTAACATTTTTTGAATTTCTAAATCTATATTATTTTTTAAAAATAAAGCCATTTCTAAGTTTGTTTCAATTTCTTGTTTTAAATTATTTGTTTTTGCAAGTAAGTTTTTAAGTGTATTTAATTCTTGAAGGATCGCTTCGCTTTTTCGTAAATTTTCCCAAAAACCTTCCCTAGAAACTTCTTTTTCTAATTCTTCTACGCGTTTTTGTTTTTGTTCAGGGTCAAAGAGACCTCCATAATTGATTCATTTTATTTTTAGAGTTTGTATATTCACTAATTAATTCGTTTATTTCCATATTTTTCCTTTCTTTTAAGAACCTAAAGTAAGAACAATTCTGGATGCATAATAAGGCTTTTCAACACCAAATGCATAGTGGAAAGAAAATATTCCACATTTTTCTTTATATTCATGAGAACATCCTCTTACAACCCATGGATATTCTGAATAAATGAGAATTGCAAAATCTGAATTCCAATGTAAAGTTTCAAAAGTTGCATCTCCTAATTTTCCTCTTTTATAAGCGACATTATCTTGTGAAGTCGTTCCATAACTATATAAGTCGTAATATTTTTCATTGGGGAAAGAAACTCCAGTGTAGTTATTTCCAGAAGTTAAAGGACCACTAAAACCTGAGGTATTGATAGAATCGTTTCCACTCATAGGAATTCCACTACCAGCACTTGATTCCATGACACCCATAACATAATCCCAAGCTCCCCCGCTCATATCAAAAATACCTGAGATATTTCCTGTAGTACTTTGTGGGTATTCTGTAGCTTTTCCATACTCTATCTGACAAGTTGCAGCGGAAGGGGCACTTTCTGTACTTGCACCACATCCCGTTATATAGTTGCTGTTATTATTTAATCTTACTTCACCATTAATCCCATATTTAGATTGTGTCAAATAAGCAACAGCTCCCCATTCCATATTTTTCATCATTCTTGATTCTACACTTATATTATAAAGGGACGCTATTTTTTTAGAGGTAGCAAATAAACTACTTACATTTTGCGTTGCCAAAGATCTTTGCGTTGGTAAAATGGTTGGTTTTTCGGAAGTTCCTGTTGTTTCAAATTTTCCCACCCAAATTCCATTTAATTCTGTATCTCCCAATGTAAAGGCTGGATGTGTTAAATATTGTCCATTGGTATTTCCTGTTGATTTCTTTACACTTTTTCTTTCAAATACAATTTGAATTTCCGTTGGTTCCATATCGATCCCATCTTTATTAAATAGCATATACTTGTATCTTGGAATCCATACAAAATATCCTGTAATAGCACTTGCTGGAATTGTGGTTCCATAGCTAGCGTTTTGATAGGTATCATCTTTAACCGTTACTGCATTTGCCCATCTTTTATTTTCATAATCATACCAAGCGGTTGTACGATCTGCCACTTTTACCTCTCCTGCATCTGTAATAGTTACTGGAATTAATCCCTTATAAAGTTCTGGATCTGTACCATTTAAAACAGTATCGACATAGTAAGGTAATTTACTTTGACAGGCAGTATAATCAACAATTTCTTTTTGATATCTTCCATTTTCTACTGAAACCATTACAACTTGATCTGTATTTAAATCGGTTACATCAGAAATAGAATCCATCATTTCAATTTCGTTCATAAGTTCTAAGAAGCTAATACAATATACACTTCCATTTGTTTTCGGATAATTATTTTGATTCATATCTATAAAAGTATCTGTAGAGGCCAAAATGACTTTTTTTGTTGCCTCGCTCATTTTTTCCTGCGACTTTCGAATATTTTCAAGTATTGTAGGAAATGCTAAAAGAGCTATAATAGCTAAAAGTACAATTACACCAAGTACTTCTGCTAGAGTAAAACCTTTTTTATTCATAAGAACACCTACCCTTATTTTTCATTATATCAAAATGGGTAAAAAAAAACAACTATTCTGTTGTTTCTTCTTTAGTTTTAATAACTTCTTTTCCTTTATAAGTTCCACATTCCTTGCAAACTCTATGTGGTCTTACATCGCTTCCACATTTTGGACATTTAGTTGTCCCATTTTCTGTTATTTTATAATGGGTACGACGCATTCTTCCTCGTGTTTTACTAACTTTTCTAAATGGTACTGCCATTTTTTCACACCTTTCTATAATAAGTCTTTTAACTTCTCAAGTTCCGGATTTGTTTTTGGCTCTTCCTCTGTAATAACTTTCCAACCATCTCCTTTAACTTGGAAATCGGAAAGATCATCACTTATTACTCGCATTGGAACTTCTGTTACTATATTTTCCCATATAATTGGTAAAATATCAATAGTATTTTGGTTTTTTCTTATCGATTGACCAATTTCTTCGAAAAGTTCTTCTATTTCTCCTTCTATTTTGAAGGAAAATGGATAAAGAACTGGTTTTAGAGTTTTGGCACACGTTAAAATCATAGTCCCGGTTACTAAAAGATCTATTTCTATTTGCTCTAAAGCATTTTTAAAAAGATAACCTTTTAAAGTAATGGGTTTTAATTCTTCTATATCTGTGTTTTTTATCTCTTCTTCTTTAAAGGTATAGGTTGTATCTAATGAGATAGAATTTTCAAAATGATTTTTTAACTTTGTCAAATCAATGATCATCGTTAAATTTCCTCAATTTTCATGAAATTGGTATGAGCATCTACACCAGAACCACCTGCGACTAAAACAAGATCTCCTTCTTTTAAATTTAACGTATCTTTTGCAGCTTCAAGTCCTATTTTTATGATTTCATCTGTATCAATACTCTCTTCTGCTACTTTAGGATAAATTCCCCATTTTAAAGCTAAGTGTTGTGCAACTTTTTCATTTGGAACGGTTGCAATAATATAAGAATTTGGTCTTAAGGAAGAAATGTCATAAGCTGTTTTTCCTGTTAAAGTAGAAGTTACAATAGCTTGAATTGGTAATTCTTTAGAAGCTTCCACAGCAAGCTTTGCGATTGTATTATGGATCATTGTTCCTCTTAGTTTGTAATCTTCTAATCTATATTTTGTTATTTTTTCTGTGTTTTCACAGATCATAGTCATATTTTGAATCGTCTCTACAGGGTACTTTCCTATTGTTGTTTCGTCACTCGTCATAATAGCATCACATCTTGCTAAAACGGCATTCGAAACATCTGTTACTTCGGCGTTCGTTGGACGGATATTATTTTTCATACTATGCATCATTTGGGTTGCCATAATAACCCCTTTACTATGAGCATGACAAGAATCGATCATCATTTGTTGATATAAAGGTAGATTTTCAACTCCTGTTTCCGTTCCTAAATCACCACGGGCAATCATAATATAATCAGAAGCTTCTACAATTTCTTCTAAATTATCCATTGCAAATTGAGTTTCTACTTTTGAAACAATTGGCATATCTGGTTTTCCATATAAGGCACAAAGCTCTTTGACTTCTCTTATATTTTCTGCGGTATTTACAAAAGAAATTGCTAAATAATCTCCATCATGTTCACAGGCATATTTAATATCTTCCCTATCTTTTTCACTTACATAAGGAACATCTAAATTAATTCCTGGAATACAAACACCACGTCTACTTTTAATCGTTCCACTATTCATGATTTGACAAGTCACTGCCTTTGGTGTTCCACTTTCATCATTTTCTACTGAAATAACTTCTAATTTGTAAAAACCATCGTCTATTAAAATAGACATTCCTACTTTTAAGTCTTTAATAATTCCTTTATAATTAAAACAAATTGCTTCGCTTGTTCCTTCAATATCCTCTTCTACAATACGAATTTGATTTCCCTTAATAAGTTCAATGCAATCATCCTTAAAGTTGCAGGTTCTTAAATCAGGTCCTTTTGTATCATATAAAATAGCTAGATTCGCTCCTAATTCCTTTCTTGCTCGCATAACTAAATCTTCATCGATTTTTCTTTCTTCCAAAGTTGCATGCGAAAAGTTAATACGTGCAACATTCATTCCTGCTTCTACTAAACCTTTAAACTTTTCCCAATCTTGGGTAGAAGGTCCAATACTACAAATAATCTTTGTTTTTTTCATTCTTTCCACTCCTTATAGACTTTCTACATTTTACTAAAAAAGAAGGAAAATTGCAATCTTTTTTCAATTTTTTTTACCATTTTTCTGGGTTTTTTTTAATTATTTTTTCTTGATCCTACTCTTTTTTTATGTTATGCTAGAAAAAATATTCGAAAATTTTAATTTTTTTAAGGGGGGATACCATGAAGGCTGTAGGTATTATTTGTGAATACAATCCTTTTCACAATGGACATATTCATCATTTAAATGAAATCAAAAAACATTTTGAAAATTATGCGATTGTTCTTGTCTTAAGTGGATCTTTTACCCAAAGAGGAGAGGTTAGCATTTTAAATAAGTGGGATAAAACCGAAATTTCACTCATGGCAGGTGTGGATCTTGTTGTTGAACTTCCCTTTTTATATGTATGTGAAAGTGCAGATATTTTTGCGGATGCTGCTATTCAAATTTTAGAGGCATTACAAGTAGAATATCTTGTTTTTGGAAGTGAAATAAATCATATTGAAACGCTTAAACAGATGGCTTTTTTAGAACCTATTGATATTAAAAAAGATTTAAAAAAAGGATTTAGCTATGCAGCCGCTATGAATCTTTCCTTTGAAAAAAGGGATTTTCATCTATCGGGTCCAAACGATTTACTTGGTATTTCTTATATAAGAGCTATTGAAAGACAAAAAAGTTCTATTATCCCCTTTTCCATTCAAAGAACGAATTCTTATCATAGCTTAGAGAGTAATTCTTCTATTATTAGTGCAAAAGCTATTCGAAATCTTTTAAAGGAAAATAAAGATGTTTCCTCTTTTGTTCCACCTTATGTTCTTCCCTTTTTAAAAACAACAGTACAAGAGGAAGCGTATTTTCCTTTTTTGAAATACAAAATATTAACAGAAAAAGAGCATTTACAAGAATACCAACTAGTAGAAGAAGGAATTGAGAATCGAATTTTAAAATATGCTTATCTTTCTTCTTCCTATGAGGAATTCATGCAAAATATTAAAACAAAAAGATATACTTATACACGTATTCATCGTACTTTAACTAATATTTTATGTGGTATCAAAAAAGAGCATTTTCAAAAAAATGTATCTTACCTTCGAATTCTTGGCTTTTCCAAAAAAGGAAAACAATACTTAAAAGAAAAAAAGAAAAATATTTCTATTCCTTTACTAAGCAATTATCATCCTTTATGTAAACTTGATTTGCAAGCGACTTGTGCTTATGCTTGTGTTTTAAAAGGGGATTTACAAAAAAATATAATTGAAAAAGAATATAAAAATCCTCCTATTCAAAAATAAATCTATTAAAAAAGCGTCAATTTATATATTTTATTGACACTTTTTTATTTTATAATTTACAAACCTTTTTCTTTGGTTTATTATCCTTTATATTCCAAGAAAATAGGGATCATTCCTTGTTCCATTTCCCCCTTTAATATGCACATTGGATTTTAAATACAAAGAGGGGCGAACTGCAAGGCTAGAAGGCACACCACCAAAAGATCGGAAGAGCACACGTCTGAACTCCAGTCACCCAAGTCTATCTC
>CAMSXY010000030.1 GCA_947065955.1 uncultured Caryophanales bacterium
ATTTTTTAGGATGTATTTATATATTAAAAAAATAGCGACTAAAAACACCCATACAAATTTTTTTTATGATAAAAATAAAAACCAAAGTATTTCTCATGAAAAAAAGAATCCTCCTGTGCAGAGTACTAAAAAGGAAACGACGCATGTAAAAAAAACAAAAAATAAAAACATACAAATAGCGAGCTGTGTAGTATCGATTCTTTTAATTTTAGTCACATTTATTATTTTAGGAACCCTTTTTTATATGGATGTTTTACCTTTTAAATATATACTTCTTTTAGTTCCTCTTCTTTTACTTATTATTGGTTGTTTATCTTTTTTCTTGTTTCATAGAAGAATAAAGATAAAAATTAAAATAGCTTCTATGTGTATTTCTATATTTCTAGTAGTTGTGATGTTTTTTGGAGAATTTTATTTGTGTAAAACTTTAGGTTTTTTAGATCAATTAAGTGCGAAAAATTATAAAATAGAGACATATCATATTCTTGTTTTAAAAGATTCTCCTATAAAAGAGACGAAAGATTTAAATGGAAAAAACATGGGGTATAATAATACTTTATCCTCTGGTATAGAACAAGCCTTAAAAAATGTGGAGAATTTTTCAGTCAAAAAAGCAAATTTATATGAAGATATGGAACTGTTAATTCAAGATTTATACGAGGAAAAAATTGATGCGATTATATTAGAAGAGTCTTATAAATCTTCTTTGGAAAAAGATATGGAAGATTTTTCTTCCAAGGTTTATTCTATCTATGATTTTGAAATTAAAGTTGATATTCAAGATACCATAAAGCATATAAATGTAACAGATAATGCTTTTACAATTTTTATTAGTGGTATGGATAAATTTGGATCCATAAGTTCTGTTTCGAATAGTGATGTAAATATGTTGATAACCATTAATCCTAAATCTCATCAAGTATTGTTGACACATATTCCAAGAGATTACTATGTACAATTGCATGGAACAAAAGGTTCAAAAGACAAATTAACTCATGCAGGAACTTATGGAATTGATATGAGTATTAAAACAATAGAAGATCTTTTAGATATTGATATTAATTATTATGTAAAGGTCAATTTTTCAAGTCTTATTAACATTATTGATGCTTTAAAGGGTGTCGATGTCTATTCAGCCTATTCTTTTGATTCCGAAGTTGGATATTATTTTAATAAAGGATATAATCATGTAAACGGAGCCCAAGCCTTAGCTTTTGCGCGTTCACGTCATTTAGTTCCAGGAGGCGATAGAGGACGCGGAAAAAACCAGCAAGCTGTTATTGAAGCAATTATTCGAAGGGCTTGTAGTCCTGCTATTATAACAAATTATAGTAATATTTTAAAATCTTTAGAAGGTAGTTTTGAAACCAATATGCCTTCCAATCAAATATTAGATTTAATTAAAATGCAATTAGATAAAATGCCATCATGGAATATCACAACAACGAATTTGGATGGAACAGGGGATATGCAACCTACGTATTCCTATGGAAACCAAAAATTATGGGTTATGCAGCCAGATGAAAAAACCATTGAAAATGCAAAAGAAATGATTCAAAAAGTAATCGATGGTAAAATTTTAGATAGTTCTTATGGGGATGTTTCAAATGTTAAAAATCCAACTATTGTTCCACCAAAAGATACAACAGAAAAGCCCCCAGTGGAAGAAGATAAACCAAATCCACCAGAAGAGGACAATCCATTACCAAGTGATCCTGATGATCCTATTACTGGTCTTTTGCCAGATAACCCACTTCCACCTGAAGAGAATCAAAATCCTGCTCCAGATGATAAAGATCCAAGTGAAGAAGATCCTGATGATAAAGAACCTGGTTCTAGTGGAGATAATTCAAATGAAGAAAAGGAGCCACCTTCTAATAATGATTCAGATAAAACTGATTCCTCTGAAAATGCAACAGGAGACCAAACAGACAAAAATGAAAGTCAAAAACCATCTGAATAATGCTAATAGGAAAACGATTATAAAAATTTATAATCGTTTTTTTAAACTTTTAAAAGAAATAATAGAAATGTAAAAAAAAGTATATTTGAAATTTATAAATTTACATTAAAAGCATACCATGATACAATAAAAAAAGTATGGGAGGTAAAAAATGTTAAAAAGAATTTCCTATATCCTTCGGTGGGGACAGTACAGTTTTTATAAAAAGAAATTTCATAATATAACAATTTTAGAAGACGAACAAACAATAGAGTACCTACGCAAAAGTAAAGCTTCTTATGCCCGTTTTGGGGATGGAGAGTTTAAATGGATTCTTATGGAAAAGCAAAACTCATTTCAAAAGGCCACTTTGGAACTATCTAGCCGTTTAAAGGAAGTTTTAACTTCTTCGAATAAAGAAATTTTGATTGGAATTCCACTTGCTTTAAAAAGTTTAAAAAATAATAATTTTGATTCAAAGTATTATTGGTATGGAATAGAAAAGAAAATTGCGAAAAAAATATTACCTTTTTTAAATCCAAAACAAATCTATGGAAATGCTAGTGTAACACGGCCTTATATGGATTATATAAAAGGAGATTTTAATGCTCGTTTTAGGAACCTAAAAAAATTATGGGAAAATAGGGATCTTGTGATTATAGAAGGTGAAAAAACAAAGTTAGGTGTTGGAAATGATATATTAAAGAACGCAAAATCTATAAAGCGTATTCTATGTCCTAGTCAAAATGCCTTTGATATTTATGATAAAATATTAGAAGCTGGGAAAGAAATTCCTAAAGAATCTTTAGTTTTACTTGCTTTAGGACCAACAGCTACAGTTCTTGCTTATGATCTTGGAAATCTTGGATACCAAGCAATCGATATTGGACACATTGATATTGAATATGAATGGTATAAAAAGGGCGCAAAAAAGAAAGTAGCTATTCGAGGAAAAGCGGTAAATGAGGCACATGATACAAGTTTAGAAGAGGAATCGATTGAAGATTGCCATTACCAAAATAGTATTTGGAAGATTTTACATTGAATGTATGTTTAATAAAAAAGTAAAAGCTATTGAGAATAAAACAATAGCTTTTACTTTTTCATAAGGATTGATAAGATTTATTTTAAACTAATTAAAACAGCTTGTAATATATCCTTTTTTATTGGCTTAAACAAGACTTCTTTATGGAGTATATCTTCATTTTCTATGGAATCAAGTATGTTCGTAATACAGAATAAATACAATTGATTGTCTTCTCCTAAAATATAGCCGTAATTTTTATTGATGAGTTTAACTATGTTTCCTTGTAACTCCATTGAAATTCTCCTTTTCTAAATTATCGATTTTTACTTGTATATTTGATAGGGCATTTCGATATTCTTCTTTAGCCCGTTTATCATAAAAAAGCAAGTAAGAGGTTAATTTTAATTCATGATCTATAGCAATAAACCAATCTTTATTTCCAATAATATATTGGTAATTTTCAACTGTAAGAGGTTGAAATTTACGTTTAAGTGTATTTGTTTCCTTTTTTGATTTTGCGAGATTATCTATACTGGTGTAAGCTATTAAATTTATTTGTGTTTGAATATATTCAGAGTCTTGTCTGTTCGTTGGATCGTATTGATAATTGTCTTTTCTATTTTGATAAAAACAATCATCGGATAGATAATAATTAGGCGCTTTATAAGTTTCCGATTTATATAATAAATATTTCTTTTTGTTCGCCTTATTATAATCAGAGTATACTGCCTGATCTAGAGGAATATAAGTTTCTAATGGAAAAACTTCTAGCGGATTATCCTGCATAAATTGTTGATAATGAAGGTCTGTAATGACAGCAAATTCAAGATTTTGATCATGATTTCGCTTTTCCTTTTTTGATTTTTCACATATATTTTTACAGGCCTCTTTTACAGTTTCAAGAATACTTTCTTTGGATTCCTCAGGAGGTTCTGGATCAATTCCATTTATAAATATTCCATTTCCAGCCCGAATGATAGGGGATATGTATAAATCGTTTTGATCATATATATAAAGAAGTACAGCATGAGGGCTATTTAAACAATATTCTAATAGTTCTTCTCCTTTTCCTCCAACCTTTAGGCAATTTCCAACATCTATTCCTGCAGTTAGTAAATATTCTTCATCAAAGTTAGGAATTTCATATTTAATTCCATTGGAAACTCCTCTTATAGAAGGAATAGAGGAATAGACTTTTTTCTTTCTTTCTGTATGTAGAAAAAAAATTCTCTTTAAAATACTTTCTTCACTTTCAGAGCAGAACTCTTTTGACTTTATAATTTTGGAAAGAGTTGTCATGGTAATATCTTGTTCACTAAAAGATAAATGATAAAGATTTATTTTCATGATGTCCATTATATCCAAAATAGAGTAGAAGGATAAGTTTCCTCTTGATTGTTCAATAATAAATTCAAATAATTCAAATTTATTGATAAGTTCATAGAGTGTATCATTCAAACCTAGTGCTTCTTGGTTTATTATAAGACGAAGAAGACAATCATTATCCTTCTTTAAGTTTCCTAGTAGAACTTTTTGTAATTTTTCGTTTACAATTACTCGCCCATCCTTATCTAGTTGGGGATGAATTTGTACTTTTTCTATTAATTTAAATAATTTTTCATTGGTTATAGGACTGGATTTTTTCTTTAATAATCGTTCTTTAGTACGTTGAAGAGTGCAGCTTTGATAATTTTTTTCTCTTTTTATAATAAGTTGATTCATATATTCTGTAATAATTTTTCTTTTGCCAAAATCTTCTAATCCTTTTATTTTTTCTATTAACTCATTGATTATTTCAGTTAGCGCAGAATCATTCTCATAAGAAAAAAATTTTTTAAAAAAATGATGTTCTTCATTTTCTAGAGCATTTAAGGTATCATCCTCTAATCCGTAATAATAGAAATTGTCTTGATTTAGTAATCTATATTGTTTTCGGTTCTCCTTAAAGTGAGTATCTGCGATTCTTTTTATGGCAGATTCTGTCATATAAGTAAATTTATCATCCACTATTTTTTGTGCATTATCAAAACCAAAGATAGTATAAAGTTTAACTGCAGTATAAAGGAGTTTTTCATTTTCAATTTTTTCTTTTCTTTTTAAAGATTGGAGAAGTTTATTAATATGTTTTTCGTTTATTTTTGAGAGAAGTTCATAAGAAAGAACAAGTCCATTTGTGAAGGTAATTTCATCCATATCTGGATGAACAGATGTTAATAAGTTGAATTTTGTAAGAATAAATAATTCTTTTTCATTCGTTATTTTTATTAATTTTGCAGGATTTATTATTCCTTGGTTAATCTTTTGCATTAAAGTATCTATTGGAGCGTTTTTAAAAGTTTCTTGCAGTTTTTGATTTAAAAGTTCATTATTTCCCAAAATGGTATTATTTTTATAAAAGGATAAAAGATCTATAGACTCCATTAGATTTTCAAATTTAGAAATAGACTGTTTTTGGAAAAAAGTATGAAATTTTTCCAAAAAATCACCACTATAAGGACTTTGTAGCAACTGGTTTAAAGTATCTTGATCTACAAGTTCCAATATCGATTTTCTTCGAATATTGGGAACTAAATTCATTAATTTGCAATATAAATCTTGTTGATTCAAAATAACTTGTTTATATTTGAAATCCACTCTTAAAAATAAAGATAATAAAATTTCTGGTTGCACAGTATGTATTTGTTGGGATGTAACAATTTTTTGTATACATATATCATCTAATTTAGAAAATAGAATTGTAAATTCATTTAAAGAAATTTTTTCTATATAATTTAAAATATTTTCTTGTAACTCTTTTTTATCATTTTTTGGTATTTCCATATTATTATTCCTCTCCTAGTAAGAAATATTATAACATTAAGTTTTAGAAATGTAAATTTATTCTTATCAGAGAAAAGAGTGCTTTTTGTTTTAATAATTAAGAAAATTAATAGGAATAAAAGAGATTTTAAAATTATATAGTGATCTTTACAGAAAAAAATTATAAATAATAAAATTAAAAACGTTAGAAATTTTTCTAACGTTTTTTCAAAAAAGATTTAAACTTTTAATTATTAATAATCGTAATAGTGTAGGTCTTTCCTTGTGTAAAGGTATTGTTTCCACCTTTAATACTAGATTCTGGATGAATCATTCCAGAATTTCCTGTATTGGAAGCTTTTTTCACAAATTGAAAATTGACACCAGGACAGGCACTGGATAATTTTGCTTTTAAGGTATTAATTGTCGCATCCGCAGTACTTCCAAGCCAAGTAGGTTGAATATAAATCGTAAAGGATTCAGGCTTTCCTTTAGAAAGTGTAATAGTGATATAAGTACCACTTACAACCGTAGAATTTGCTTTTTTATTTTGAGAGGTAGCTATTCCTTTAGCAACCGAAGTAGAGTAGGAACCTTCCTGAAAACTACAATTTAAACCAATCTTTTTACAAGAAGCGGATATCTCAGATTTAGATTTTCCAACAAAATTAGGAACCGTAACAGGACTTCCTTGGGATATATAGACTTTGATAACATCCGTATTTGTAATAGTTTGCCCCTCTGTATGAGAGAAACGAATAATATTTCCTTTGGCAATATCTTGATTAAATTCGTATTCTTCTTGATAAGCAATGGAATATTTATCTGCCCAAGTACGGAAATCATTAATATTGGAGAAAGCTTCCATTCGAAGAGGTCCTTTGGAAGTAACAACACGAATTAAAGTGTCTTCTTCAATTTCGGTTCCTTCTACTTGATTTACTTCAATAATTTTTCCAAGAGCAATCTTTTCATCATAACGATCCTCATAGGTGATTTTTAAATGATTAGAGATGACCCAGTTAGTAACTTCTTCTAATGTCATTTCTTTTAAATTAGGAACAATAATTTTCTTCCCTTTTGAAACGATTAATTTAATTTGGTCTTTATTAGGATCTATCATCCCTTCCTTAATACTAGCACTAATAACATTTCCGCGTTTAATTTGATCCGAAAATTCATATTGAATTGTATAAGTTATCCCATTTCTTGAAAGCCACAAATTAGCCTCAAATAAAGTTTTATTGCTTAAATCGATCATAGAAATAGGAACCAAATCTTCTTTTTTTCCTAAAGAAACTTCCAAAATAAGCTCCTCATTTCTTCGAATTTGCCCTTTGATACTTTGTGTCAAAATGAGATCTTTTTCCGTAGAATCATCTTCTATATAAACAATTTTTATATTATTTAAAAGCAAATCTTCCAAAACCTTTATAGCCTCGTCTACAGAATAACCAATTAAAGAGGGGATAATAACCATTTTATCGTAGTTAGGACCACTCGATACGGTAACTGTAAGTTTATCGATATCTTTCAAAAAAGAATTTGCTTTAATATTTTGACTAAAGACATAATTTTCCATGACAGAATCGTTATACTCACTAATCTGTTCAATTGTAATCTGATTCTCCTTCCCCCAAGAAAGAACCTCTTGAATGGATTGATTCGTAAAATCAGGTAAGAGTTTTTGTGTAGGAAGTGTTATAATGTGTGTATTGACTAGCAAAATAAAACTAAAATAAATAAGCAAATTTCCAAGACAAAAGTAGGAAAAAATCCGATTTCGAATTAGAATTTGTAAAAGTATAAAAAAAGTTGTAACGAAAAAAAGAATCCCATTTAAAAGAACATAAATATTTTCAACCTCCTCTTCTACATGAAGAAGGGTAAAGATTAAATTACAAGTTGCCAGAACAAAAAGAATTGTACATAAGATAAGTTCTGGGATTTTTTTCTTTGTAAAAATAGTTTTCATAACATCACCTATTTCATTATATCGTATTTTAGAAAGATAGAAAATAAAAAATAAAAAAAAAGAATTCCTTTACTGTCTATTTCTTGGTTGAAAAAAAGAGTGTTTTGTGTTATGATTGGACATAGAAATGAAGTGATTGTTATGTTAAAACCAAATTTATTAAAAGCCAAAATGCGACAAAAAGAAGAGGTTTTGGTTCAAGTACAAGAATATATTGTAAAGGAAGATTTAAAAAAAATTGGAAAAGGGAAAAAATATTTTATCAAAACGTATGGTTGTCAAATGAATGAACACGATACAGAAAATATAAAAGCAATTTTAGAAGAAATGAGTTTCGAAGAAACCGAAAAGATGGAAGAAGCAGATTTCATTTTATTAAATACCTGTGCTATTCGAGAAAATGCCCACAATAAGGTTTTTGGTTATCTTGGAAGGATAAAGCATCTTAAAGAAGAAAAACCTCATATTTTAGTAGGTCTTTGTGGGTGTATGGCACAAGAGGAAGTCGTTGTAGAAGAACTTCTAAAAAAATATAAATGGATGGATCTTGTCTTTGGAACGCATAATATTTACAATTTACCAAATCTCTTAAACGAAACGATTTCTAAAAAACAACTAGAAGTAGAAGTGTTTAGTATGGAAGGAAACATTATTGAAGGCATTCCAGTAAAAAGAGACAGTCAATATAAAGCTTGGGTTAATATCATGTATGGGTGTGATAAGTTTTGTACCTATTGTATCGTTCCTTATACGAGAGGAAAACAAAGAAGTCGTTTAAAAGAAGATATTTTAAAAGAAGTAAAAGACCTTGTTGAAAAAGGTTACCAAGAAGTTACTCTTCTTGGTCAAAATGTAAACGCTTATGGTAAAGATTTAAAAGAAAATTATACAATGGCAAACCTTTTAGAAGAAGTTGCTCAAACGGGAATTTCCCGCGTTCGTTTTGTAACAAGTCATCCTTGGGATTTTACAGATTCTATGATAGAAATTATTCAAAAATATCCCAATATTATGCCTTATATTCATTTACCTTTACAAAGTGGTTCCAATGAAATTCTAAAAAAAATGGGAAGAAGATATACTAAAGAACAGTATATTGAATTGTTTTTAAAATTAAAAGAAGCGATTCCAGACTGTTCCATTACAACCGATATTATCGTTGGATTTCCAAATGAAACCAAAGAAGATTTTGAACAGACTTTAGAAGTTGTCGAAAAATGCCAGTTTGATGGAGCTTATACTTTTATTTTTTCCGCCCGCGAAGGAACACCCGCTGCGAAAATGGAAGATTGCGTTTCTTTAGAAGAAAAGGAGGTTCGTTTACAAAGGTTAAATGAAAGAATTAACTTTTATTCTAAAAAGGCAAACGATCAGTATCTTGGAAAAGTCGTTCCTGTACTATTAGAAAAAGAAAGCGAAAAAGGAGAAGGGACTTTTATGGGGTATACAGATACAATGAAACTTGTAAATGTAAAAGCAGAAAAAAAAGATTTAGGAAAAATTGTTTCTGTTGAAATTGAAAGTGTAAAAACGTGGAGTATGGATGGGAGAATTGTTTAAAAAATTCTAAAAAAACGACTAAAAAGGAAATATAGTTATATTATTAGTATAAAGGAGGAACCACATGAAGAGTTTAAAGAAAGTTTTATTTTGGGGGATGATTTTATTTGCCATTACAGGATGTGGAAATGAAAATCCAGAAGAAGTCTTTAAAAAAGCACAAGAAAATATGAAAGCATTAGATAATTATAATGCTAAAACGACCATAACAATAGGAATGGATTTGTCTGGAACATATATGGAAATGCCTATTCATATGAATATGAAAATCGATGAAAAAAACAAAACTGGGAAACTGGATGTTTCTATGTCGATTATGGGAATGACCGTAAAAACAGAAGGATATGTTACTACAGAAGATGGAAAAACGATTACCTATACAAAAGAGATTGAAACAGATACTTGGACAAGAAAAGTTGGAGAAAATAATCTTGCAACAAATGTTGTTAGCAATATCACTAAGGTAAAAGTAGTGGACTCGGATGATAAAGATTTTTATTTGTATGAAACAACCATTACAAAAGAAGATCTAAAAAAGATGATGCAATCAACAGATTCTACTGATTTTGATATCAAGGGAGATGTTACAGCAAAGATCTATATTAGTAAAAAAGAGAAATACATCACAAAATTTTCTATAGATTTAAAAGATTTAGTTGGTTCTGTTGGAGAGGATGAAACAAAGATTACAAAATTAAATGTTACTATGATCTTTTCTGATTTTAACACAGCAGGAGATGTAACCATCCCAATAGAAGTAAAAGAGGGAGCAACGGATCTTTCCTTAACAGAAGCAGAAATGGAAATGTAACCTTTTTATAGAAACTATGGCAAGCGTTTTATTAGAACCTAAAACAGGAACATTTACTTGTAATGGAATAGCCTGCTGCAATATAAGGGGATTGCCCTAGATTTAGAAGATATAATGATTCCAACATCTGGAATTACCCTTGTAAATGCTACCATTGCATTTGCTAGTATTGTTATAAATAGATATACTTGTACAAAAAAAGATTATCAATGAACTGAACCCCAAAAGTTGGACAGTTTATTAGTAGTTTCTAATTAGAGGATT
>CAMSXY010000031.1 GCA_947065955.1 uncultured Caryophanales bacterium
TTCTATTTTATCATGGATAGATTTCTATTTTACACAGATTTATTTACTGACTCATCAATTTAGGCAGTAATTTATCGTTATGCTTTAATTCCATCGAATCTCAAATTTGATGGAATTAAATCCACATTTTCGCTATGGTGTAAAATAGCACTATGAGTATCTACGATACCATCTTGAATTACATCATTCATTAAATTGGCTATAGTAATCTAGTAGTATCATAATACCCCATACAAATTGTTAAATTTGCCTGTGGATTGGCATCAACTAATAGAACCTTTTTTCCTAATTTTGATAATGCCACTCCAAGATTAAATGGGGTAATAGTTTTTCTAATACCACTTTTTTCGTTAACAATAGCTAGCTTTGCAATTAAACATTTCTTTCCTTCCTCCCTTTTTAAACTTTAGCTACCTTAAATAATAAAATAGCTATTATTTTTACAAAAAAAAACTGAACAATTCAGCTTAATACGTATGCTTTAAAATATTGATTGTATAATAAATATAACATAAATCTTTAGTATTACTTGGCATTATACCATATATAATCTTATTTGGTATAACTGGTTCCTCCATGCCCAGGATCTATATAAATTGTCTTTCCAAGTAAACTTATATTTTCCCCCTTAGCATGCACAAAATTAAAACTACATATTCCTATAAATAGGCAAAATAAAACAGTTAATTTATATTTCATTTTCTCTACACTCCCTATAAAACTATATGTAAAAGTTATCAAATTATCTTTTTTCTCCAAAAATTCCAACCAAAAAAATCTATTTTAAAAATAGATTCCAGGGATATTTTAATGGGGGATTACACACAAAATGCAATTTTTCTTTTGTAATAGGGTGGAAAAAGGTTAATGAATAAGAATAAAGGGCAATCTGTTGACCTTTTTTTGCCATCTCATTATATTTTTGGTCTCCAAAAAGAGGATACCCTCTAGAAGAAAACTGTACACGTATTTGGTGAGATCTTCCTGTTTGCAATTCCACTTTTACTAACGTATAATTTTCTTTGATTTCTAATTTTTTAAAATGTAATATACTTTTTTTCCCATTTTTATTTACTTCTACTTTATTTTTCTTTGTGTCTTTAAATAGGAAATCTATATATTCACCTTCTTTTTCTACTACTCTTTTATCAACAATAGCTAAATAAACTTTTTCCCATTCATTTTTTCTAATTTGTTCACTTAATCTAGAAGCTGCTTTACTAGTTTTAGCAAATACCATAACACCTCCAACAGGACGATCCAATCGATGAATTAAGCCTACATATACATTGCCTGGTTTATTTTCTTTTTCTTTTCGATATTGCTTTAATTTAGAAAGTAAATCTATATCTTTGCTTTCGTCTTCTTGAACGGGCATATTGATAGGTTTTTCAACGACTAATAAATGATTATCTTCATACAAGACGTTAATCATTACTTTGCCATCTTCCATAAATTCCACAAGGTAAAACCAAATTATCTCGACAAATAGGTAAACCAACTTCCCCTGCATCGATAATTCCCTTTGGATAGTCTTTTAAAATTGTCGTTTTTAATATATTTTCCAAAACAATACTAGAAATTCCTGTTGTATAAGAATTGATTAAAAAAAATAGAGGGTGATCGCTTAATATTTTCTTTGTTGCATAGATCAATTCATAAATGCATTTTTCGAATTTCCAAACTTCTCCATTTGGACCCCTTCCATAACTTGGTGGATCCATAACAATAGCATCATATTTATTTCCTCTTCGGTATTCCCTTTCAACAAATTTTAAGCAATCATCTACAATAAAACGGATATTCTTTTCTTGTAACCCACATAAGTCTCTGTTTTCCTTTGCCCATTCTGTCATCCCTTTTGAAGCATCCACTTGGACTACACTAGCTCCTGCACTTGCACAAGCCATGGTTGCTCCACCTGTATAAGCAAATAAATTCAAAACTTTTATAGGACGATTTGCAGAACTTATTTTTTCCATCATAAAATCCCAATTAACAGCTTGTTCTGGAAATAATCCTGTATGTTTGAAATTAGTTGGACTGACTTTAAAAGTTAAATGTTTATATTGTACTGTCCAAAATTCTTCTAGTTTATGATAAAATTTCCATTCTCCTCCACCTTTTGTACTTCGAAAATAATGCCCATCTAAATTTTTCCATTTATCGTTATATATTACATTCCAAATAGCTTGTGGATCGGGTCTTCTTAAAATAATTCCATTCCAACTTTCTAGTTTTTCTCCATTCCCTGCATCTAAACACTTATAATCTTTCCAATCATTGCTTACTCTTAACATAATATCACCATGTATTTATTATATAGCAAACCCATTTTTTTCGCAATGAAAAAAATGAAGAGATTAGTTCTTCATTTTTTGTACTTTTTCTTTATATATTTCTATATTTTCCTTTGTATAACCAAAGAGAATATCTGGATTTAATTCTTTTAATTCTTCAATGACCGTTTCATCAGACTTTTCTAAGATAATTTCTTTTTTATTTATATCTTTTAAAATATAATTTTTTGTTTCAATGCCATTATTTTTAGTAATTTTTAAATACATCCAAACAATATCTTTTACAGGATATACACAAAAGTTTAAAAAAGAATCACAAAATAAGTATTGCTCTGTTAATCGAGTCCTTTTTGATGTATAAAGAGGCTTTTTTTCATAAATTTCGTCAATAGATAATTCAATTTCTTTATTTTTCTTATAAATATTAGACAATTCTGGATTTACTAAAAAAAGAATAGCTTTTATAAAATGATACATTCCTGTTCCTAAAGATAATACTATTATGGCAAGAAAAAAATACTCATTTGATTTGTCTGATTTAAAACTATTTACTTCAATATCTAAATAAACTTGTTTTAGATATTCTTCATCGTATTCTTCTTTTAAATCATCGATGTACTCTTTTACAATCTTATCTTTTGCTTTCTTGTCAACTCCAGTAAAATGTTTTAATTTCCCTTTTAATGTAAAGACTTCCTCTTTTAAGATTTTTTCGGCTTTATCCTTTTTTACAATAGTAATCAAACCATGATCTTCTAGGTCTATATCAATATAATGTGCTAATGTCTTTTTACCTTCTTGATAAACATAGCCTGTATCATAAGCTTTTTGAAAATGGATTTCTACATATGGATTTTCTTTTTCACAAGTATATACATCAGCTGCCTTATTGATTTGACATGGTTTTTTTATAACATTCAAAAGATTTCCTTCATCATTAAAAATTAAAAACAAAATAATACCTACTATAATAAAGAAAAAAGATAAAAATAACCTATTCTTTGCCTTTTTCTTTATTTTTTCTTTTAAAATCCCCATTTCTTATTCACTTCCTACTCTTATTACAATAAATTATTCTTTATAGTCAAATTTTATTCTAAAATTCTTTTTCTGACATTATTAAATAATTTTAAAGTATAAAATAAAAACTGGACACTTCCAGTAATTTTTTAAATGGTGGCTCCGAATGGAATCGAACCATCGACACAGGGATTTTCAGTCCCTTGCTCTACCGACTGAGCTACAGAGCCAAATGGCGGTCCCGACGAGATTCGAACTCGCGATCTTCTGCGTGACAGGCAGACGTGATAGGCCGCTACACCACGGGACCATTTGGTTGCGGAGATTGGATTTGAACCAATGACCTTTGGGTTATGAGCCCAACGAGCTACCAAGCTGCTCCACTCCGCGATATTAAATAAATGGCGGAGAAAGAGGGATTCGAACCCCCGCGCCGTCGCCGACCTCCCGGTTTTCAAGACCGGTCCCTTCAACCAGACTTGGGTATTTCTCCACTTATTTTATTCTTTCCATAAAAGAAAGAAACATTTACATGAATAATTATAACACAGTATTTTTAATACTGCAATACTTTTCTTTCTTTTTCAAAATTTTTTCTTTACATAATAAAATCCAACCCTTCTATTTTTTTAGAAATCTATTTATAGTATATGTTTTTTTTAGTTCTATAGAATTGTTTTACTTCATTTTCTAGCATTTTTTTCTTATTTTCAAAAAAAGAGAAATTTTTTAAATTTCTCTTTTTATTTATATATATACTTTTTTTGTTTTTCTGTTATATTGATGTCAATAAAATAATCTGTAAAATCATAAGGAATTTCACCATTTGTCTTTAAAATTTCTAACATTTCTGTTTGTGTTTTTCCAGCACAAACAGCTGCTTTCCATTTAAAATCCATCGGATCATTTGTTTTTAAAAATTCATTAAGAGATTCTTGATTACGAAAACTTCCTGCTTTTTTCAAAGCTCCATTTTCGTCTTTTAATGCAAAATAGGCTATAACAATTCCAGCTTCTTCTTTATATCCCATAGGAGTCTCCTGATAAATATCTGGATAATAAGAAATACGTTCTTCCTTTTCATTTATAGTTCTTCCCAAAAATAAATTATCCTTTATCTCAAATTGGGAGTTTTCTTGCTTCTTTAGTATAAAATGTTTTCTTCGTTCCTCAGCAATTTTTTGTAAAGTTAGTTCTTCTCGTTGTGGAACAAGGTTTTCTTTTACCGTAGGGGGCTTAATAGTTAAGCTACTAGGGGTTCTTTCCAAGAACAATCGACTCATAATTCCTGCAATAACCATTAGTAAAATAATACGGTATTTTTTAATAGGATTTTTCATACTTTTTCGATGTTCTTTCAGTAATCCCATGATACATTCTTTTGATAATGATTTACTTGCCTCTTTTGGAATAGCTCCCCCATTTTCAATATAAAATTCAATCTGCTTTATATATTTTTTTATTGTTTCATCTTGTTGATCTAATCGATCATGGATATCTTGGACTTGTTTTTTTAAATCTTCAATCTCTTCTTCCGCACTACTTTTTTTATCTTTTTTTAAAAAATTTAATAAAAATTGTTCTAAATCAGATAAAAGAGTTTCAGAATTTTTATTTGTTGTTTCCTTTGAGATAGTATACATTTTTAAATATTCGTCTAATTTATTCATTGTATTTTCATACAATGTTTCATTTTGTATTATCTCTTTTATCCTATCTTCTTTAAAGAAAGCTTGAAAAAGGTTTAAACCGATTATATTTCCTAATGCCTCTACTTTTTCAACAAGCAAAACTTTTCTTGTTTCTATTTGTACATTTATTAATTTTTGATGAATTCTTTGGCATAGGGCATTGACTGTTATTAACTTTTCCTGTGGAAAAATCGACATCGTCTTCTTTTTGTAAACTTCTTTATCTGAAAATGCAAACATTTCTTTTGGATCTATTGTATATTCATCTTCTATAAGATAGGCGACCGCTTCCCTTTGTGTTAAGCATACAACTTTCTCTAAAAAACTATCTAGATTGTCAAAAGAAAGCAAATCTAATAATTCCTGTGGTTTTATTTTAATATTATCGTTCCTTAAATACTCTTCTGATCTTTCTTTTTTAATATTTTCAATAATTGTTTTATTCCATAAATCTGAAGACTCTGACTCTTTATAGGTATTACTATTTTTTAAAGAAGTAAAACGATATTCTTTTAAGTTTATACCTAAATCTAATAATTCTTCTACAACGCCTAAAAATAATGATAGATTATATTTACCAAAAAAGTTATTTATCCGATAAGTTCCCTCAGAAACATTTCCATTTTTTATTTCACAAGAATAAATTTTAAAGAAATCCTCTTTTCTTTCTTTCAAGTAAGTTTCGCTATATAGATCTACACAATTTTCATCTAATTGTAGCATTTTCCCTATAATCTGTAGAGCGTGTTTTTGTATAAAATGAGGTAATGCAAGAGGATTTTTTGATAAATACACAGCGATTTTGTGCAATATATTGGTATCATAATAGCTAGTATCATAAAGAAAGTTATATAATTCCGTTCCATATTTTTTCCAGGTTTCATAATCTTCTTTATTTACTTCTTTTGTTATATTTTGATTTTCAGTATTATAAATTTGAAGCCTTTTTTTCAAATCTCCCCACTGGATATATTCCTCAAATGTTAAGGGCAATATATTACTATCATTTACAGTGGTTAAAAAGGTAGCATTTTTTAACCATTCCTTTCTTTTTAAATCTGTAATATTTGGATATAAATATTCCAATCTGTTATATTTTTTTATTTCTTCCATAAAGACCCCTTCCTTTTATTGAAGGATATATTAACATCACCTTATTTATTTGTCAATATTTTCTTGCTCTATAAAATGGGAAAAATTTTCATTTTTAATGCATTTTTCTTTATAATTAATTTATCAAAAAGGTTTTATTTTAATATCTACTATTCAATTTTTATTATATGAACATATAAGTTTTATTTTTTCTCTTTATTTTATATCAGCAAATATTGATTACTAGTTGAAACTTTTTTTATTTTTGATATAATATCTAGTGTTTGGGGGGGAATTACATTGATTCAATTTTTTAATTCATTAAAAACATTCTTAAAAAAATTATTTTTCAGAGGACAAAAAAATAAGGAAACGGTTATTCAGGAGTCAGTCACAAACAATACCATAGAAGATCTTGAAGATCCAACTATTCATATAACTAATATAAATTGGGAGCTATTAAAAAAAATAAAAAAATACGACATTTTACTCGTTAAAATGAGACCCGAAGACATTTCTAAGGGAATTGAAAAAGAGCACCAAATAAGACCTTTTTTGGTTAACAAGATACATACAAAAACACCAGATATGGATGGATACTATTTAACAGGTAATATTTTCAATCTATATTTTATGAGACCGAATCGTAAGGGTTTAAAATTAGTATTATCTCAAAATAATTATAACCTAAATAAATCGTCTTTGGTATTATTTCACCAAAGTATTTCCTTGCCTTATGCATCTATTATAGATATTTTAGATCATCTTCAGCCAAAAGATTTACAAAAGCTAAAAAAATATCGAAATCTCTTATATAAACAACCAACAATTTCTAATAAACAAAATAGGGTTATTGAGATTGGAGATATTGTTCTTTTTGAAAATAAGGAATATATAATATATCAGATGGATAATACACAATGTTATGGTTATTGTATTTGTAAATCAGAAGAAGCAGTTGATCTTGAGGAAAACTATAATTATATAAGCTTTGAAAATCAGTTATATTTTATAGACTATAGTAGTAATAAAATTTTTCATGTTGATGAAGAATTAAAAATTGTGGACAGATTTAACGATCAAACCATTAAATGGATAAAGCAAAATAAAAAAGAACTTAAATTTAATCAAAAATGTAAAAAACGAAAAAGTAATGTAAAAACTTTAAATAAAAACTATGTCCTAAATAAAAATTACTAAATTAGAGTATCAAATTTTGATACTCTTTTTATTTTTATCAATAAAAAAGTTACATTTTCATAACAATATATTTTAAGAACTTGTACTTACAATATAACTATTCGAAAAATTTTTAAATACCTTATAATTTAAAATTAGAAAATAATACACATTTTTTAGGTAAAGCTATATTTTTTTTTACCAAAAAACACCTTTTAAATGATCTATTGCATGTTTTGTTAAAATTTTTTGTTCTGGATTAATCTTTTTTAAAATAGGTCCAATATAAGGCTTTTCCTTTGCATCTGAAAATATTAATCTTAAACCATCTTTTACTTCACAACTAACATCCATAAATTCAATTAAATTTTTAAAACAAATATCTGATCGATATAAACTAATGATAACCTCTTCTATAAAATATTGAATAGCCATCATTGCAAAAATAAATTTGTCATTGTCTATCAAAGAAAATTTTCCATTAAAAATAGTATTAAGCCAATGTATTCTACAAGGTTCTATATCAAACCCATAGCCATTATACATCCAATTATCGGTATCAATGAACTTTACATTTCCGTCGCAATCAATCATAATATTATCTCCCTTTATATCACCAAGGGTAATTCCCATTTTATGAAATCTTTGAATAGCTTCGTCGGCTTTTATTAAATAATCCATTATCTTTCTTGTATCCTTTAAAAATAAAAGATGATTAAAATCTTTAAAATTTTCCAAAAAATTTACTAATTCATAATAATACCCTTCTTTTTTTCCATCTTCATTCACAACTAGACCTACTGGAAAGCATGCATTTGGATCCCGAAGTTTTCCTAATAATTCTATTTTCTCAAATTTTTTAAGTAGAGTTTCCTCATTCGAATTTAAATCAAAAATTTTAAAGGCAAATTGATCATTATATTTATAAACAGACGCTTCATCTCCAACACCTATTTGGAAATCCTCTTTATAACATTTTTTTTCTACTGTTAAAATAGGTAAAGTTGTATTACATAAATCAACTTTTAAAGAATTCATACTACTCATCTCCAAGCAAATAAAAAATATATATTTTTTATATTAAAAATATTGAATATCAATAATAAACATTTATTTTATAGTGAAAAAGTAAAATTATAAATTAAATTTACTACCGATTTACTACTTTTGAAAGCAAAAAATAAAGAATTTATCTAGAATATTAAATATTAATACAAAGAAGAGTTTGAACTAAAATTCAGATAGATTGCATAAAATCAATTTTTATGGTAGTATAAACATCAATTTCAAAGGGGAAATTCTAGTATGGAAGAAATAAAATTAAAGGAAATAGATTTATCTACGCTACAAAAATTACAAAGTCAAGGAACACAAAGTACAATTTATACTGATGGAAGTATATGTTATAAATTTTTAGATGGTCTTTATCCAAATGAAAAAAGAGATTTGCATAGAAAGTTTCTTGATATGAATGGAATAAAGATTGATAATGTATTATTACCTCAAGATTTAATTATCGAGGATGGTAGATTAAAAGGTTATACTATGAGATATTTTACAAACTCTATGCCCTTATCAGATAAGTTTTTAAAAAGATATTTTAATTGCAATGAATTACTTCTCTATGTAGAAAAAGCAAGTACAATATTGAGGAATATTCATAGTAATCGAATAGTTTGTCAAGACTTAAGTTTTCAAAATGTATTAGTTAATGATAAAGGAAATGTTGTATTTTGTGATATAGATGGTTGTACTTATAATGGGCATACTTCACCTTTTTTCTCTGTACTATTTAAAGAGTTCTTAGTTGATTATAGAAAATCTAAAATCTCTACAAAAGAAGATGTAGATAAAATATCAATGATTTTATCTTTTTATCTTACAATGTATGGAGAAGTATTGCAAAGAATAACAAAGAAACAATATCATACTTTATCTGATAATATTCATACATTAGAAAATTTGCGAGGAATTGCTAATATATTGGTTGATAAAAAATATCCTATACAAGATATACCATATTTAGATGAAGTTATAGATTTAAATGATGATTATGAAATAGATAGAAAAAAGGTTTTAACTATAAAATAAAAAATGTTAAATTATTTTCCAACAAAAATAAATAATTAAATGTTTACAAAAAAATCACTAAAAGCATTTGCTACATGCTTCATGCTACATAATAAGGGTAATACTATACCTTATTATGACGAAGACTTGAGTGGCTCACCACTAAGTCTCGTTTTTATAAATAGATACTCTTATACTGTGCAATGCCATAGTATTTTTTTAATATTTAAACTTAATACTTTAAAAGATTTCTAAATTTTTACTACTAACTTACTACTTTTGAAAGTGAAAACATAAGAAATTATAACAATTTATAAGAATATTCTTCAAAACCAAAAATGTAGTAAACGCTCATAAATACAGGTTATAACGCAATTTAAGAACTTATAAAAACATACTCCCAAAAATGCAATATTTTTTTATACTAAAAAATTTATGTTCTTGATTTTTTAATTTAATTACTATTATCTTATAAAATTAAAAATTATGAATTTGGTGTAGTTCTAATTAATTAAATTACAGAAAAATTTAACATATTAAAACTCGAGCCTTTAAATTAAAAGTTCGAGTTCTTTATCAATCTGGTGCCTAAGGCCGGACTTGAACCGGCACGGGATTTGACTCCCGCAGGATTTTAAGTCCTGTGCGTCTACCTATTTCGCCACTCAGGCAAATCACTTACTAAAAAATGATTTACTATTTCATTATATACCATAACTCTTTTTTTAGCAAGTCTTTTTTTTATTTTTTATTCATTTGTAAGTTAAATTTGAAAGTGCACAATTGTTGTGCAGTTAACTTTGTAATTCA
>CAMSXY010000032.1 GCA_947065955.1 uncultured Caryophanales bacterium
GATAGACTTGGGTGACTGGAGTTCAGACGTGTGCTCTTCCGATCTATAAATCCTTATTTATGATATAATTTAAAAAGAAAGAAGAGATTTGCTATGAAAATAACTGTTGGTGTATCCAATCGACATGTTCATTTAACACAACAACATTTAGAAATTTTATTTGGAAAAGATTATCAATTAGAAGAGTTAAAACCAATTCATCAACCAGGACAGTACGCCTCTAAAAGTTTTGTAACTTTAGAAACGGAAAAAGGAATTCTTGAAAACGTCCGTATTTTAGGACCTGTTCGAGAGTATACGCAGGTAGAGATTTCTAAGACGGATAGCTATCGATTAGGGATTGCGCCACCCATTCGAACCTCTGGAGATTTAAAGGGAAGTGCTCCCATTACACTCATAGGTCCTTGTGGAAAAATTTTTCTAAAAGAAGCTTGCATTATTGCGAATCGTCATATTCATGTTACCAAAGAAGAAAAACAAAAATATGGATGGAAAGAGGAAGTGTCTGTTTTAATAGAAGGAAAAAAAGGTGGAATTATGCACCACGTTTATCTAAAGGAATCTGAAAAGTCCTATTTTGAAATGCACATAGATACGGATGATGCCAATGCTTTTTGTATTGAAAATGAGGAAGAAGTAACCATAATAGATTGTTAAGATTTTTATAAAGGTACTAAAGTATTTTTTAGATAATAAAAATTTTTCATAGCTTTAGAGTATTCCAATACGAAAAAAGTAAGAACTTTTGAAAATTCTTACTTTTTTGATATCTTCTAAAAAAAGTTAACGATTCTTGTGTTGGAATCTAGAAGTTATTTGTTATCTTCTTTTCGTTATTCTTCTACTTTCATAGTTGGGATAGCATCATCCAAAGTCAACTTATTCGAAGTTGGTTCCGTTCCTTTAATATAATATAAGATTTTTTTCTTTTTAGAAGAAGAGGTAGCTAGCTGGCCACTGACAGGTTCAACGAGAGAACCAACGACATTGTTTGGCATATCATACCAATGCTCTTCAGTATCTTTTAAATAGCCCTCCATAGCGTCTATCCAGATATTTTTAATAGTTGCGCTATTTTCACTTTCGGAAGGAGAGTTATCATCATAGCCAGTCCAAATTCCTAAAACAAGATCTGGTGTATAACCAAAAACAAGATGGTCTGTTTTTGTAGTTCCAGATTTGATTGCATATTTACGACTCATTTTATAAGAAACTCCATATAAAGTAGGGTAAGCGTAATCAACAAATTCACTTGCAGAAGTATTAGTTAAAAGTTCATTTAAAATATAAACAAGACTTTTATTTAAAACCATCTCTTGAACAGGTTTGTATTCATATAAAACATTTCCATTAATATCTTCCACGCGACGAATAAAATGGGTATCGGTTTTATAGCCACCACTTGCAAGAGTCCCATAAGCAGTCATCATCTCCATTAAGTTTAAATCGGTTGTTCCAAGAGCAGAAGAGGGTACAGATTGTACCTCCGTTTCAATTCCAACCCGTTTTGCCATTTCGCTTAAAGTTTCTTCCCCTAAAAAAATATGGGTTTTAACTGCATAAATATTATCAGAATAAGCAATAGCGCTTGCTAGACTAATTTCTTTATTTGGGTATTTATCTCCGTAATTAGTAGGACTATAGGGTTCATCTTGTGCAAAAGTAAAGGTAGTTTTTTCACTCCGAAAAGTTGTAGAGGCAGTGAACCCATTTTCCAAAGCTGCATAGTATAAAAGAGGTTTAATAGTCGAACCCACCTGTCGTTTAGAAGAAATTGCCCGGTTAAATTGACTTTTCGAATAATCCCTTCCACCAATAAGAGCTAAAACTTCTCCTGTATTGGGATCCATCATAGAAGCTGCAATTTGAAGATTTTCGTTTGTTATATTAGTATTCATACTTTCTTCTAAAGCCATTTGTGCATCTCGATCGAAATTGGTATAGATTTTTAGTCCACCTGTTTGTAAAAAAGAAGTCGGAATAGAAGAAAGACTCTTAAGTTCTTTTAAAACGGCATCTTGATAATACATAATTGTACTAGAATTGGTTTTATTAGTACTTCCTACATATGTTAAAATTTCCGCTTCTGCTTCTTTTTTTTGTTCCTCGGAAATATAACCATTTTTAACCATGGAAGAAAGAATAAGTTGTTGACGAGAAACTGCAGCTTCTTCGTTTACAAGAGGAGAATAATAAGAAGGGGATTTAGGAATTCCTGCAAGCATAGCCGCTTCTGCAAGTGTTAAATCTTTCGCATTTTTTCCAAAATAGTAATGACTTGCATTTTCAATTCCGAAAATTCCACCATAATTAATGGTATTTAAATAACCTTCTAGGATTTCCTCCTTCGAATATTGCGTTTCGAGTTGAATCGTAAGCCAAGCTTCATCAATTTTTCTTTTCCAAGTTTTATCAAAATCTAAAAATAAGTTTTTCGCATACTGTTGAGTAATTGTAGAAGCACCTTGGCTATTTTTTCCATTTTTGAAATTGGTAAGAAGAGCTTTTACTATACGAAGATAATCAAACCCAATATGGCTAAAGAAATGTTTATCTTCAATCGCTACTGTTGCATGAATTAAGTCTTCCGAAATATCTTCTAAACGAACCCATTCATTACTACTATTGGTTTCGTAAAGATTATCTTCACGATCGTAAAAATAATAGCCATTCGCCCCATTTATGGGAAGTTTGGGAGTAAAGTAAGCGTAAAGATAAAGACTTCCATATCCAAGTAAGAGAATAACCAAAAAAAGCATACTAAAACCAAAAATCTTTAAAGTTTTTTTCATATGATCACCTAATTATTTATAGTATTTTTCAAAAATGCAAAAATATAAGTGCATTTTAAAAAAAAATGTGTTATAATTCATCTGATTAGTTTGAGGGATAAAATGGCAAGAATAAAATATAGACAAATTGTTCAAAATGAAAGTAGAGAAAAAGATGTTTTAGAAGGTCTTGGAATTCAAAATAAAGAAAAGCTAATCTATAAAGAAGGAAACACTTTAACACAACTTTTTTTGAAAAAAAAAGAGGTTTGTTTAAAACGAATAGATAAAGAAAAACAAATCTTTCTGTGTTTTGAAGAAGGAAAACGAAAAAATGGTTTTTTAAAAATTGAAAATGGAACAATACCTCTTCAAATTGATACAGAAAAGTTAATACAAGAAAATGGTTTTTTAAAGATTATTTATGAAATAAAAAACCAAGAAACAAAAATAGATAAAATTGAGTTTGCATTTTACTACGAGGTGATATAATGGACGAAAAACGTAAATTAAAAGAAAAAATTCAAAAGTGGTTAGAAGTACCACAAGAAGAAGTACTTATTGAAAATCCCAAAAACCGTACGATGGGCGATTATGCTATTCCTTGTTTTCCGTATGCGAAAAAGATGCACAAAAATCCTTTAGAAATAGCGAATTTTTTAAAAGAAAAATTAGAAAACGCTTATGAAAAAGTAGAGGTTGTAAATGGGTATGTAAATCTTTTTTTACCAAAAAAAAAGTGGACGCAAAAAATTATAGAAGAAATTATTGAAAAACAAGAATCCTATGGTAATTTTGAACCTAATAATAAACAAATTGTTATTGAATATTCAAGTCCCAATATCGCCAAACCTTTTGGAGTAGGACATTTAAGAAGTACTGTCATAGGAGAAGCTTTAAAGAACATTTGTAAAAAAGCTGGATTTTCTGTATATACGATTAATTATCTAGGGGATTATGGTACTCAATTCGGAAAATTAATTTATGCTTATAAAACATGGGGAAATGAAGAAGAAATGAAGAATCACCCCATTGACGAGCTAAAAAGAGTTTATGTAAAATTTCATGAAGAAGCAAAAGAAAATCCACTGTTAGAAGAAGAGGGAAGACGTTATTTTAAGAAACTAGAAGAAGATGATTTAGAATGTCTCCATTTATGGCAGTGGTTTCGTGAAGAGTCCCTAAAAGAATTTCAAAAAACTTATGATCTTCTTGGTATCAATTCTTTTGATTCTTACACAGGGGAATCTTATTATAAAGATAAAATGGAAAAAGTCATAAAAGAATTAGAAGAAAAAAATCTTTTAGAAAAAAGCGATGGTGCAACGATTGTATCCCTAGAGGAACTTCCCCCTGCTTTAATAAAAAGAAGCGATGGTGCAACTTTATATATTACAAGAGATTTATCCGCTGTTTTTGATCGAAAAGAAAAATATAATTTTGATGAAATTTTATATGTCGCTGGAAATGAACAAATTCTTCATTTCGAGCAATTAAAAAGAATTGTTGAAAAGATGGGATATCCTTTTTGGAAGGACATTCATCATATTGGTTTTGGACTTATTCTTAAAGATGGTAAAAAAATGTCAACTAGGCAAGGAAAAAGTGTTAAATTACAAGATGTATTAGAAGAGGCTGTAGGACTTGCTTATCAATATGTAGAAGAAAAAAATCCAAACTTAGAAAATAAAGAAGAAGTTGCTAAAAAAATAGGAGTTGGAGCAGTTACTTTTAATGATTTAAAAAATTATCGTATGAATGATATTGAATTTCATTTAGAAGATACTCTCCGATTTGAGGGAAATACAGGACCTTATGTACAATATACATATGCTCGAATAAACTCTCTTTTAGAAAATCGAAAAGGAATAGAGATTTCCTATGATGAAATAGAAATAAGTGAGAGTATATGGAATATAATACAAAGGTTAAATAATTTTAAAGAAACAATTTTAAGTGCAAAGGAAAACTATGATCCTTCTTATATTGCAAAGTATTTACTCGATTTATGTTCTGATTTTAATCATTTCTATGCAAAAGAAAGAATTATTGATGGATTTGATAACACGACAGAATTTAAATGTAATCTTGCGTACGCAACATCCATTGTTATTAAAGAAGGAATGCGCTTACTTGGAATTTCTGTAATTAATAAAATGTAGGAGGCTAAAAAATGAGTTTAAATAAAATGTCAAAAGTAGAATTAGAACTACTTTCTTATACAGATATCGCATATATGTTATTAAAGGAAAATAAAAAAACAATGAATACTCCAACAATTTTTAAACAAATTTGTGAATTACTTGAAATTGGAGAAGAAGAATATGCTTTAAAGATAGGAGATTTCTATACTTCTTTAACAACCGATCGTAGATTTTTACTTTTAGAAAACGCCGAATGGGATTTAAAAGAAAATCATGTAGTTAAAGTAGAAGTTGAAGAAGACGAAATGGAAGAAGTGGAAGACGTAGAAGAAATGGAAGAAACAGAAGAGTTAGCGGATGTAGAAGAAATGGAAGATCTAGAAGAATCCATAGAGGACGACTTAGAAGATTTAGACGATGATATGGAAGACTTTTCTATTGCAGAGGAAGAAGAAACAGAAGAATAGTCTTTTGTTTTTTTTAAAAGTATAATCATTGTTTTCAAAAACAATTTATAGTATAATCAAAAAAGGAGGAATTGTATGTTAGAACGACTTGAAAATATAGCCAAAAGGTATCTTGAATTAAGTGAAGAATTAATGAAGGAAGAAAATATTTCCAATGTAAAAAAAACAATGGAATTATCGAAAGAACAAGCTTCTTTAAACGAAGCTTATGAAAAGTACCAAGAATATAAGAAAATACTAGATGGAATCAAAGATGCTAAAGAAATGAGTAAAGACCCAGAACTAGGAGAAATGGCAAGAGAAGAATTAAAAGAACTAGAAGAAAAAAAAGAAGATATGGAACATCAACTAGAAATTTTATTGCTTCCTAAAGATCCAAACGACGGGAAAAATGTTATTGTTGAAATCCGTGGAGCTGCTGGGGGAGATGAAGGAAATATTTTTGCGGGTGATTTATACGAAATGTATAAAAAACTAGCAGAAAAAGAAGGTTGGAAAATTGAAATAATGGAAGAAGAACATAGCGAGGCTGGCGGATATTCTTTAATTAGTTTTATGGTAAAAGGCGAAAACGTCTATTCCAAGTTAAAATACGAAAGTGGTTCTCATCGTGTGCAAAGAGTTCCTGTTACAGAAACACAGGGAAGAGTCCATACATCAACCGCAACAGTTTTGGTCATGCCAGAAGCCGAAGAAGTAGATTTTTCTTTGGATATGAACGAAGTTCGAATTGATATTACCCGTAGTAGTGGTTGTGGAGGACAAGGTGTTAATACAACCGATTCAGCAGTTCGTTTAACGCATATTCCAACAGGACTTGTGGTTTATTCACAAACAGAGCGTTCACAAATTAAAAATAAAGAAAAAGCCATCAAAATTCTAAAAACCCGTTTATATGATTTAAAAATGCAAGAAAGAGATAAAGAAATGGGAGCTGAAAGAAGAAGTAAAATAGGAACAGGGGATCGTTCTGAAAAAATTCGTACATATAATTACCCACAAAATCGAGTAACAGATCATCGAATTGGATTTACTTTAAATATATTAGACCGTATTATGCAAGGAGATATTGATAAAGTAATAGAAGCATTAATTGCAGAAGATCAAGCAAGAAAACTCCGTGGAGAATAAAATGACCGATTTAGAATATTTAGAAAAATATTTACCTCCTGAAAAATACGAAGAGGGAAAAAAAAGACTTTCTAAGGGAGAACCTGTACAATACATTATAGGAAATGTCGATTTCTATGGAAATCTCATAGAAGTCAATAAAAATGTATTAATTCCTCGCTTTGAAACAGAAGAATTAGTAGAAAAAACAATGGAATATGTAAAAAAATATTTCAAAGAGCCTTTAGATATTGTAGATCTCGCAACAGGATCTGGATGTATTGCGATTACCTTAAAGAAAAAATTAAACGCGAATGTAGATGCAGTCGATATTTCAAAAGAAGCTTTAAAAATTGCTCAAAAAAATGCTTTACAAAATAAGGTAAATATAAATTTTTTAAAGGGAGATATGTTAGACCCGTTAACGAAAAAATACGATCTTCTAATAAGTAATCCCCCTTATATAGATCCTTTAGAGCCTATTGATGAGAGAGTAAAAAAATATGAGCCTTCTATTGCTTTATACGCAGAAGAAAAGGGTCTTTACTTTTATAAGAAAATTTTAAAAGACGTAAAAAAATATATAAAAGAAAAAAGTCTTATTGCTTTTGAAATAGGTCAAAACCAAGGAGAAGAATTAAAAAAAATAGCCTCTTGTTATTTTCCTTTAGAGAATATAAAAGTTGAAAAAGATCTTCAAGGAAGAGATCGTTTTTTCTTTATTAAAGTAGGACTATAAATTTTGATAAATAAAAAAATGCATAAAATTAAAAAAAAGAGAACTTTTTTTAAATATTTATGGTATAATGAAAAAAATGCGAAGACAAAGAAGTAGTAATAAAATTATTTGAAAAAGAGAGTTCGTGGTTGGTGAAAACGAATTTCAAATATTTTATGAATTCATCTTTCGAGCAGTATAATGAAAAGTTATAACGGTGACGCGTTTTAGTCCTAGAGTAGAAGATTTCTTCAAAGTAAGGTGGTACCACGTTTATCACGTCCTTATATAAGGACGTTTTTTTGTATAGAAAAGAGGAATTTTATGGAAGAGTTAAAAGTAGAAATTGAAAAAAAATTAAAAGAAATTACGACTTTAAAAGAATGGAACGATTTAAAAGTCCAGTACTTAGG
This sequence comes from uncultured Caryophanales bacterium, assembly GCA_947065955.1. Lineage (GTDB taxonomy): Bacteria > Bacillota_I > Bacilli_A > RF39 > UBA660 > CAMSXY01. The sequence continues at coordinate 7,624 of CAMSXY010000032.1, forward strand.
AAAGAAAGGACCTATTAGTGAACAAATCAATAAAATGGCGAGCCTTTCGAGTGAAGAAAAGAAAGAATTTGGAAAACAATTGAATAGCTTAAAAAATGAAGTGAATCTTTTATTCGATGAAAAGAAAAGTGAACTAGAAAAAGAGGAACTTGAAAAAAGATTAGAGGAAGAAAAAATCGATATCACTCTTCCTGCAACTAAAATTTTAAAAGGAGCAACACATCCTCTTGAAAAAGTAATTGATGAAATAGAAGAAATTTTTCTTTCTATGGGATACGATATTGTAGAAGGACCCGAAGTCGAAGAAGATCTTTACAACTTTGAAAAATTAAATTTACCAAAAGGACATCCTGCCAGAGATACACAAGATAGCTTTTATATAACAGAAGATATTTTACTGAGAACACAGACTTCCCCTGTACAGGCAAGAACAATGGAAAGTAATCAAGAAAAAGGTCCAATTCGCATTATTTGTCCAGGAAAAACATATCGAAGAGACGATGATGATGCAACCCATTCCCATCAATTTACCCAAATAGAAGGACTTGTCATTGATAAAAACATTTCCCTTGCCGATTTAAAAGGAACCCTTGAAATATTTGCTAAAAAGATGTTTGGAGAGGATCGTAGTATTCGTTTTCGTCCAAGTTTTTTCCCATTTACAGAACCAAGCATAGAAGTGGATGTAAGCTGTTTTAAATGTGGTGGGGTTGGTTGTCCTATTTGTAAAAAGACAGGTTGGATTGAAATACTAGGATCTGGAATTGTTCATCCAAATGTCCTTAAAAACTGTGGATATGATCCAGAAAAATATACAGGTTTTGCTTTTGGAATAGGACCCGAAAGAGTTGCTATGTTAAAATATGGAATACAAGATATTCGCGCTTTTTATTTAAATGACATGCGTTTTATAGAAGATTTTAATCGTATAGAAGGAGGAAACGAATGAGACTTAGTAAACATTTTTTAAAAGAATATATTGATATAGAGGATCTTTCTTATGAAAAGATTGCCGAAAAAATGGTATTTGCTGGAAATGAATACGAAACTTTTGAAAAATTCAGTAATGCAGAAGGACTTGTTATTGGAAAAGTGGTCTCTTGTATTCCCCATCCAGAATCCGATCATTTACATATTTGTGAAGTGGATTATAAGGAAGGAATTAAGCAAATTGTTTGCGGAGCTCCTAATGTCAAAGAAGGCATTAAAGTTATCGTTGCAAAAGTAGGCGCAATTCTTCCAGGAGGTATTATAAAAAAAGCGACCCTTGCAGGAACGCTTTCAGAGGGAATGTTATGCTCTTTAGAAGAGCTTGGAATTGAATCCAAATATATAAAAGAAGAAGAAAAAAAAGGAATTCATATTCTAGAAGAGGATGCACCTATTGGTGCTGATGCTATTCAATATCTTGGGTATGATGATGAAATCATTGATTTTGAATTAACGGCCAATCGTGCTGATCTATTAAGCATTTTAGGAATGGCTTATGAAGTAGGGGCTATTTTTGATCGAAAAGTAAAACTTCCTTCTTTCGAAGTAGAAGAAAATAACGAAAATCTAGAAGATTTTTATAAATTAGATGTAAAAACAGAAAACTGTTTTCAATATTTGGGAAAGATGGTTAAGAACGTTACGATTAAAGAAAGTCCAAGATTTATTCAAAATCGTTTAATCGCAAGTGGAATTCGTCCTATTAATAATGTAGTCGATATTAGTAATTACGTAATGCTTATTTATGGGCAACCTCTTCATTTCTTTGATGCCGATAAAATTGGAGGGCACATAATCGTAAGAAATGCTCTTGATAAAGAAAATTTCATAACGTTAGATGGAAAAGAAAGAACTTTATGTGAAAAGGATCTTGTGATCACAAGCGAAAAAGAAATCGCTTGTCTAGCAGGTGTCATGGGAGGACTTACAACCGAAGTTACAGAGGAAACCAAAAATATTTTTATAGAATCTGCAATTTTTGAACCACTTAATATCCGTTTTACCTCAAAGAGAATTCTAAGAAGCGAAGCAAGTGCCCGTTTTGAAAAAGGAATTGATCCAGCACGTAGCGAAATGGCATTAAAAGAAGCATGTTATTTATTAAAAAAATATGCAGATGGAGAAGTAGTAGGCGGAATGTTAAAATACGATACTATCTCAAAAGAAGATAAAAAAATTGAAATTACTTTAGAAAAAATCAATCGAGTTTTAGGGATGGAACTTTCTATCGAAGAGGTAAAGAGATCGGAAGAGCACACGTCTGAACTCCAGTCACCCAAGTCTATC
>CAMSXY010000033.1 GCA_947065955.1 uncultured Caryophanales bacterium
GGATTTAGTATAAGAAGAATTGCTGAGGAGAATAATATATCAAATTATACTTCATTTAGAATAAGGCATAAAGTCTTATATGCTTTAAAAAAATTTGTAGAGAATATAAAGTTATCAGGGAATATTCAGTCAGATGAGAAGTATTTTTCTATTAATTTAAAAGGTATGAAGAAGGAAAAGATGCCAAGATATTCTAAAAAAAGAACATCAAAAGGAAATGGTATTAGAGGAATTAGTCATCATAAAATTTGCGTTGTTTCTAGTATAGATGAGAACGATAATTTACTATTAAAAATTGTTGGTCTAGCAGATGTACTAAAGATATGTTGAAAGAGAGTCTAGATTAAGAATTAGATAATGTTAAATCAAATAATGCTGATAGTGCTAGTGCGTATCAAGACTTTTGTAAAGAACCAGCTTATATTAAATGCAATTCCTTCTGGATTTCATAGTAATGATATTTTCAATATTAAAATGCCAATTGGTTTAAATGTCGCTTATTTTGAATATCTCAATAGTCATAAAGTTGAACACAACTTTTTTGTTAAAAATATTTAATAATAAATATATCGAAAAAAGTAGAAATAGAATTCTATTTACACTATTATGTAGAAATTTGTTGACTATTCTTAAGAGATATGATAAGATAAAAATGTAAAATAAAGGAGGATAATATGAATAAGAAAGGTTTTACATTAATTGAATTACTTGCTGTAATCGTAATTTTAGCAATTATCGCCTTAATTTCAATGCCAATTATTATTGGAATTATCGATGATGCTAGAAGAGGAGCAGCAGAAGATTCCGCTTACGGTGTTTCTCAAGCAGGCGATTATTACTATGTACAAGCATTATACAAAAATGGTGGAAGTTTCTCAGGGTATGAGTGTACTTATGGAACAGACACAACAACTTTACCTGCATGTGGTGGCGAAAATGGTCTTACTTTAAAAGGTACAAAGCCAACAGCTGGAACAGTTAGGATTGAAGCAAATGGTACAGTAGTTACAACAGATTTAATTATTAATGGTTTTAAAGTAAATAAAGACACTAGTGGAAAATATGTTGCTGAAAAACAAAAATAAAAAAAAGAATTTTTGATAAATTCTTTTTTTTATTTTAAAATTTGTTATAATGGTAATAGGTGATTTTATGGAGCAAGCAAAGATCCGTAATTTTTCTATTATCGCACATATAGATCATGGAAAAAGTACTTTAGCAGATCGTATTTTAGAGATTACAAAGGCAATTACAGATCGTGAAAAACAAGACCAACTTTTAGATAATATGGATATCGAAAGGGAACGAGGAATAACAATTAAATTAAATGCAGTACAATTAAAGTACACTTATCAAAATGAGGAATATACTCTTCATTTGATCGATACTCCAGGACATGTCGATTTTACTTATGAGGTTTCTAGAAGTTTGGCGGCTTGCGAAGGTGCTATTTTAGTAGTTGATGCAGCACAAGGTATTGAAGCGCAAACGCTTGCTAATCTTTATCTTGCTCTTGAAAATAATCTTACAATTATTCCTGTAATTAATAAAATTGATCTTCCCAATGCAGATCCTGATAAAGTTAAAAAAGAACTTATGGATACCCTTGGATTTCAAGAGGATGAAATTGTTTTAACAAGTGCTAAAAATGGGATTGGTATTGAAGATTTAATGAAAACGATTATAGAAAAGGTTCCATCCCCAAAAGGACAAAAGGAAGAAAAACTGCAAGCTTTAATTTTCGATAGTTATTACGATCCCTATCGTGGGGTAGTCGCTTTGATTCGTATTGTAAATGGAAAAGTTAAAGTAGGAGATCAAATAAAAATGCTCTCAACAGGTGCTGTTTATGACGTTTCCGAATTGGGGGTTCATAGTCCAAAAGAAGAAAAAAAAGATTGTTTAGAGGCAGGAGAAGTTGGATTTTTATGTGGAAGTATTAAAAGTATTCGAGATATTAAAGTAGGGGATACAATTACTCTTGAAAAAGATCCAACAGAAGAGGCCATTATTGGATATCGCCCTATGAAACCTATGGTATTTTCTGGACTTTATCCGATTGAATCTTCTCGTTATCCAGATCTTAGAGAAGCTTTAGAAAAACTAAAATTAAATGATGCAGCTCTTGAATTTGAATCTGAAACTTCTAAGGCTTTAGGTTTTGGCTTCCGATGTGGTTTTTTAGGACTTTTGCATATGGAAATTATTGAAGAACGTATTGAAAGAGAATTTGGAATTGATTTAATTGCCACGAGTCCATCCGTTATTTATGAAGTAGAACTTACAGATCATTCTACCCTTTTTGTAGATAGTCCAACCAAAATGCCCGATCGAGTAAAAATCTCTTCGATTAAAGAACCTTATATTCGTACAAATATATTTGTTCCAAGTGTATATATTGGTCCTATTATGGAGCTTTGTCAAAATAAAAGGGGAATTTATATTTCTATGGAATATATTGATGAAACGCGTGTGAATATCCATTATGAAATTCCTTTATCTGAAATAGTTTACGATTTTTTTGATAAATTAAAAAGTACAACCAAAGGATATGCTTCTTTTGATTATGAAATCATTGGATATAAAGAAAGCGATTTAATTAAAATGGATATTTTATTAAATGGAGAAGTCGTGGATGCTTTAAGTGTTATAGTGCATAAAGATTTTGCTTATAAAAGAGGAAGATCTATTGTTGAAAATTTAAAAGAAATGATTCCAAGGCAACTATTTGAAGTTCCTATCCAAGCATGTATTGGAAATAAGGCAATAGCAAGAGAAACTGTAAAAGCAATGCGAAAAGACGTTTTAGCGAAATGTTATGGTGGAGATGTATCCCGTAAAAGAAAATTACTGGAAAAACAAAAAGAAGGAAAGAAAAGGATGAAGATGGTAGGAAGTGTAGAAATTCCCCAAGAAGCCTTTTTAGCCGTTCTTTCTATGGATGAATAAGAATTTAAAAGAAATAAAAGCCAAGAAAACAATCTTGACTTTTTAATTTTAGGAAGTTATAATAAAGACGTTTGAAAGGGGAATTCTTATGAAAACAGGAGATTACGGATTGAAAATGAGACAAATTTTAGATTGTTTTCTAAAAATGAGAGGCCATTATAGTTCAATGGCTAAAGAACTTAACTGTTCTACTACAACAATTTCTAATTATATGAATAGTCCATACCTTTTTTTAGTTGCTACAAAAGAGGAATTAGAACAAGTTAATATTATTATGAAAGAAAATAGAAATTATATAGAAGCAGGATCTGAAAAAATAAATCATCCTTATTATAGTCTTTCAAAAGAGGAACAAGTTTTAGAAGTTATAAAGCTATCCCTTAGTGGATTATCAATTCATAAGATTAAGGAAGTTCTACCAATTTCTATATCAACAATAAACAGGAAACTTTCTAATAAAACATTAGCAGACCCAAAAGTACAAGCTTTACTTCAAGAAACCTTTGGACAGGATATCGCACCTATCATAAGGCAGCGTTTAAAAGATAATCAACGCAGGGGAATGTCCACAGAACAACTTTCTGATAAATTAAAAGATCCTTATTTTCAGCTTCTAAAAAGTGAGCAAACTATAATAGTTATAAAATTATTTCTTGATGGATTGGAAAGAAGTGAAATTTCTAATAAGCTTCCAATTTCTCCAACTACTGTATATAGAATGCTTTCTAGTCAGGATCTTAACACAAAAGAATATCAAGATTTATTTGAACAATATTTTGGTCAAAATGTTGTGCCTTTAATAAAAAGAAAATTGGAAGAAAATAGAAAGAGAAAAGCACTTTGCAAATAAAAGTGCTTTTCTTCTTTTTTCTTTTTTGATATAATAAAAAAAGGTGATTTTATGGAGGGAAGCATTCATTCGGTTTATATTCATATTCCCTTTTGTGATCATATCTGTTCTTATTGCGATTTTCCAAAAGTATTATCTTTTTCACCATGGATAGAAAGATATCTAGAAACTCTTGAAAAAGAAATTCGAATGAATTATAAAGGAGAACGTATTAAAACCATTTATATTGGAGGTGGAACACCAAGCGTTCTTTCTTTAGAACAATTGCGAAAATTGTTTAAAATTGTTTCCATTTTTAAAAAAGATACAACCTGTGAGTTTACGTTTGAAGGAAATCCAGAAAGTTTAAGTGAAGAAAAGATTTTATTTTTAAAGGAAAATTTTGTAAATCGTTTAAGTATTGGAGTAGAAAGTTTCCAAGAAAAATTATTAAAAAAAATGAATCGACATCATACAAAAGAGGAAGTTTTAAAGATAATTTCTTATGCGAAAAAAGTAGGCTTTCTAAATATTAATGTTGATTTAATTTATGCATTTGAAGAAGAAACAATAGAAGATTTAAAAAAAGATTTAAAAGAATTTTTATCTCTAGAGGTTCCTCATATATCTACATATTCTTTGATTTTGGAAGAACATACAAGATTTTATATAGAAAAAAGAAAACCTATTTTAGAAGATATTGATTTTTCCATGTATCAGTTAATTCAACAAACTTTAAAAGACTCTTTATATGAACAATATGAAATCAGTAATTTCGCAAAAAATTCTTTTTTTTCTAAACATAATTTAACTTATTGGAATAATGAGTATTATTATGGTTTTGGTATGGGAGCAAGCGGTTATTTAAAAGAATATCGTTATAATAATACAAAAAGTATTTTAAAATATTTATCAGGGGCTTTTCTTTTAAATAAAGAAAAAATGACAAGACAATCGAATTTAGAATATACTTTTTTGCTAGGGTTTCGCAAGATTAAAGGAATTTCAAAAGAAAATTTTTTTAATCGTTATCATCTTGTTTTAGAAGAAATTCCCATCATCAAAAGATTGTTGAAGGAAAAAAAATTAGTAGATAAAGGAAAATTTATTTCAATTTCTAGTGAGTATCTTTATGTAGAAAATAGTATTTTATTAGAATTTATAGGAGAAAAGTATGAATAAAAATGTTTTTGAAACAGAATTAAATTATATAAAAAAGGAACAATATCGTAAAAATGGTCAAGTTTTAATCAATTTACTTCCAGATTATTTTTTTGAAGTTCCAGCAAGTTCTACAGGAAAGTATCATCCTAAGTTTGCTCTTGGAGAAGGGGGACTGGTAAGGCATACAAAAGTTGCTGTGCGAATTGCTTATGAAATGTTGCAAGATGAATCGATTGGATACATGTTTACAAGCGATCAAAAAGACCTTGTCTTATTAGCATTACTTTTACATGATGGATGTAAATCAGGCCTTGTGAAAGCAGAGTATACTGTTGTAAATCATCCTCTAATTGTAGCGGATTTAATTCGAAAAAATGCTTCTAAAACGGAGTTTAAAGAAGACGAGATTGAGCTTCTTTGTTCTATGATTGAAACACATATGGGACCTTATAATAAGGATTATAAGGGAAATGTAGTACTTCCTGTTCCGCAGAATAAGTATCAACGCTTTGTACATATGTGTGATCTGCTTGCTAGCAAAAAGTTTTTAAATGTAAACTTTATAGGAAACGATATTTCTTGTGAATAAATTATTGTATTAAAAAAATTTACTAAACTTGACGAAATAATAAAATTTAACCTTTATTATTTTGTTTTTTTGACTTATAATTAACTTGAGGTGAACTATGAAAGAAAAATTTTCTACAATATATAAAATATTAATCGTTGTAATAACAGGGATAGGTTTAGCTTTAAATTTCCGATTGTATGGTTTTTTAGAAACAATTGTATATTTTACTAATATAAGTAATATCTTAGTTTTTTTATTTTATTTTGGTTATTTTGTATTAAAAGTAATGAAAAAATTGAAAAAAAAGGATGGATACTATATTATAAAGGGAATGGTCACGATGGCCATTACTCTTACTATGTTTGTATATCAAACGATGCTATCTGATAGTACAGATGCCTTTTTAGGACATCCTATAGAAAACATGTTTGTACATCTTATTGTTCCTCTCATGGTGATATTAGATTATATTATTTTTGGAGAAAAGGGAAATTTAAAGAAGAATTTTCCATTTCTTTGGAGTTGGATACTTATTGTATATCAATTATTTGTTGTTATTTATTCTTTTTTAGGTGGGACCTTTAGAGGCAAGTTATATCCTTATGATTATATGGATATTCAAAAATATGGTATTTTAAGGGTTATTCTCAATTGTACCTTTATATATGTTTTTTTTATTGGCTATGGCAAAGTAGTGCAATTTATAGACAAAAAATGGAAAAAGAGAGTTTGACGTAAATTTCATTTTATGATACTATAACATCGTAAAAAATTAAAAAAAGGAGATTATTATGGATAATATTGGAATTAAGTGGGTAAAAGATGCTACAATTGATAATTTTACTTCTGATATTGGTATTAAGATCCGAAGAGGTATCAATACACCTTTAAGGCAGATTTTAAAAATGGCAACAAAAAGAGAAATTATTATAGATCGTTATCCTAATTTAGAAAAAAATAAACCATATATTTTTGCATCTACACATTCTTTTGATGAAGACATTATAGCAGCTCTTGCGACCATCAATCGAAGTGCCTATGTTTTAATTGGAACTACAGATCAAATCGATCATAACTACCAGATGTATGCAGCATGGTTAAATGGTATGATCTATGTAAATCGATTGGATCCTGAAAGCCGTAAAGCCTCAATTTTAAAAATGAAAAAAATCCTAAGAAGTGGTAGTAGTATTTTGATATTTCCAGAAGGTGGTTGGAATAATACAGAAAATTTATTATGCCAACCCTTATTTTCAGGACCATATATACTTTCCCAAGACACAGGTGTGTCTGTAGTTCCCATTGCTTCTTTTAATCAACATGGTTCTGATAAAATATATATGTCCTTTGGAGATCCCATTGATATGACAAATAGGAGGAAAAAGGAAGCTTTAACGAGTTTAAGAGATTCACTAGCTACAATGGTATATTACAGTATGGAAGAACATACAAGTCCTATTTGTAGAAAATCCTTAACAGGAGATATTCGTATGAAATATATGGAGGAACGAAAACAAGAATACATGCGTGTTAAGTGGACAAGGGATGTATGGGAAGAGGAATTAACGTATTATCATGATAAAGAAAATCCAACCTGGAATGAAGTTTATGATTTTATTAAAAATGCACATATAGATAATAACAATATTTCCATTTTAGGTCCTGTATTAACAAAGAAACTGCAAGAGAAAAAATATGACTTTAAAGAGTATATGAAAAAGAATTGGAACAATTAAAATCAAAATGAAAATTTTGATTTTTTTATGTTATAATATGATAGAAAGCTAGGTGAAATCATGCAATCATTAGAATTTGAAATTCCATTTGTATCTCTTGTTTTTGTAATAATTTTATGTGTTATTTATCTTTCAAAGAAAAAAATTACATTACCAGAAAATAAGTACTATGAGATTATCTTATCCTTTTCTTTTATCGAGATAATTATTGACTTTGTTATTCATTTAATTTGTTCTCTCAATACCTTTGAAGTGATTGTATCTTCTTATTATAATCTTTTTAATTTTTTGAATAAAATATTGTCTACTTCTTTTGTTATAATCTTTTTTTCCTTTTTTTGTTATATTTTAATGATTTCTTACCCTAAAATAAGAAATAGAGAAAGAGAACTTCTTAAAATTTTAGGGATCACAAGTGTTTCCTTTTTACTGATAACAATGTTTACGACTATTAATTTAGTGAAAGTAGGATCCGTTACAAATGTTTCTGGAACGACAATTGCTTTGGGATATATTATGGTTGCTATTTTTTTACTAGCCACTTTTCTTGTTACTATTTTAAATATCAAAAAATTAGATAAGAGATATCTAGCTGTATTTTTAATTCTCATATTAATGGTTGTATTATATATTGTAACCCTTATATTTCCTGGTATGATTATTTACGATTTGGTGTTAGCGTTATTATGCTATATTATGTATTTTACAATAGAAAATCCAGATATCAAAATGATTGAACAATTGAATCTAATGAAGGAACAGGCAGAAAAAGCAAATCGAGCTAAAAGTGACTTTTTATCCAGTATGTCTCATGAAATAAGAACTCCACTAAATGCTATTGTGGGATTTTCAGAATGTATTAAACAATCGGATAGTCTAGAGGAAGCAAAAGAAAATGCGGAAGATGTAATCACAGCTTCTAATACACTTCTTGAAATTGTAAATGGTATTTTAGATATTTCAAAAATCGAATCTGGAAAATTAGAATTAGTAGAGGTAGATTACGATACAAGAAAGATGTTAAAAGAAATTGAAAGACTTATTTTTGTAAGAATTGGAGATAAGCCTCTTGAATTTAAAGTAGATATTGCTGAGGATATCCCACCTGTTTTATATGGGGATCATTCTAATGTAAAAAAAATTCTTATCAATTTACTTACAAATGCTGTAAAATATACCGATAAAGGATACGTTCACTTTTCTTTAAAATGTGTTAAAGTAAATGATATAATTTGTAGATTAATTATTTCCGTAAAAGATAGTGGAAGAGGAATTAAAAAAGAAAACATTGATAAATTATTTACGAAGTTCCAACGATTAGATGAAGATAAGAATACGACGATAGAAGGAACAGGTCTAGGCCTTGCTATTACAAAACAACTAGTTGAAATGATGAATGGAAAAATTGTTGTAAATAGTATCTATGGAGAAGGATCCGAGTTTACTGTTGCAATTAATCAGAGTTTTTCCAAAAATACACTAAAAAAAGAACAAACAACAGAATTTAATGATTTTGATCTAAAGGATTTCAAAATTCTTGTAGTAGATGATAATCGTCTCAATTTAAAAGTCGCCCAAAAATTATTGAATAAATATCATCCTTTTGTAGAAACTTGTGAAAGCGGGTTTGAATGTATTGATAAAATAAAAGAAGGAAAAAAATATGATCTTATTTTAATGGATGATATGATGCCTAAAATGCGTGGGGTAGAAACTCTCTCAAAGCTCAAAGAAGATAGTTCCTTTTCTATACCTGTAATTGCTCTTACAGCTAATGCAATTCATGGAATGTGTGAATATTATAAAAAGCAAGGTTTTGATGATTACTTATCGAAACCTATTGATCGAGAAGAATTACATAGGATACTTCAAAAATATGCTTTTTCGAAGAAAGTTTCAATAGAAAAAAAACAAGAACTTTTTTATTCCGATTATCATGATAAAAAGATTTTAATTGTGGATGATAATCCATTGAATTTAAAGATTGCCCGAAAAATGTTAGAAAATTATAAGTTTCAGATAGAGCAAGTCACAAGTGGGAACGAGTGTATTGAGAAAGAAAAACATGAACATTATGATCTAATTTTTATGGATAGTATGATGCCCAATTTAAGTGGGGAAGAGACTTTAAAGATTTTAAAGGAAATTCCTAATTTTCAAGCAAAAGTTATCGTTCTTACAGCGGATGCACTAGAAGGCACAAGAGAAAAATATATACAAATGGGATTTGATGAATATATAGCAAAACCGATTGATAAAATTTTATTAAATAAGGTAATTCATAATATTTTAGAAAAGAAAAATGAGGATTTTAAGGAATTAGTTTGAAGTACTATAAAAAGTATACGATAAAATTATTTCCAAAATACAAAAAAATTAAAAATAGTTAACCGAATCTTTATCAAAAACAAATATAATATCCTAAAAAAAGAAAACTTTCTTTAAAATAAAAGAAGGTAAGATAAAAAATTAACCCTTTTAATGTATAGATCTCTTTAAAAAAA
>CAMSXY010000034.1 GCA_947065955.1 uncultured Caryophanales bacterium
TCATATTTTTAAAATGCACTTTTTATTGTATCTACTTTATGGGGTGCATTTCAAAACAAGAAAATCGAACTATTGGAAAATGTAGTAAGATTTATCTTATTAACTGACATATTCCCAATCAAAAAGATGCTTTCACAAAAGAAAAATAAAGGATATGAATCCGATGAAACTTCAATCGCAGTTGGTACTTATACCCATAGCGGGGAACACCGTTGTAGCATTCCAAAGCGGACCGATAGCTGTAATCAAAAGATTCTATTAGCCTCCTAAAAAAACCTACATAAGGAATAAACATAGTATTGTGAAAGCAACAATAGGTTATAAAAAATTATGCTTTATATGGCTTATCATGAACTTTTAGATTTTATAAAAGAAGAAAATAGAAATTCTGAAAGAAAAAATCATTTGTTAAAATAGAAAAAAGCTTATTTTTCTAATAAAAGAATAAGTTTTTTTTTGTAAAAGAATATTTTAAACGACTCTTTATGAGGAAAAAAGACATTTCTTTAAAAAAAGCGTGCTATTTTCTTTACTTTGTTATATAATAGATAGCCAAGAAGGTGAATTTATGGCATATATTGAATTTAAAAATGTAAATAAATCCTATCAAATGGGAGAAGTTACCATAAAAGCATTAAGTAAAACCTCTTTTGAAATTGAAAAAGGAGAATTGGTTGTAATTCTAGGTCCTTCAGGAGCGGGAAAAACAACAGCCCTTAATATACTAGGGGGAATGGATAGTGCTACAAGTGGAAAAGTTATTGTAGATGGAAAAGATATTACTAACTACCGTAATAAAGAGTTAATTTCTTATCGAAGAAATGACATTGGTTTTGTTTTTCAGTTTTACAATTTAGTTCAAAATTTGACAGCCCTTGAAAATGTAGAACTTGCTGTACAATTGTGTAAAGATCATTTAAATCCTAAAACACTCTTAAATGAAGTAGGACTTTTAAAAAGAATGAACAATTTTCCATCGCAGCTTTCTGGTGGAGAACAACAAAGAGTCGCAATTGCAAGAGCGATTGCTAAAAATCCAAAAATTCTTTTATGCGATGAACCGACAGGAGCTCTTGATTATAAAACAGGGAAACAAATTTTAAAATTATTAGAGGAAATGGCTAAAAAGCAAAAAATGACAGTTATTATTATTACCCACAATGCAGCTTTAGCCCCTATGGCAAATCGAGTAATTCGCTTCAAAAACGGCAGCGTAGAAAACGTTTTTGTACATAAAAAAACAAGAAGTATTGATGAAATAGAGTGGTAATGATGAAGAAAAATAGAATTTATACAACAAGTATTCGAGAAATAAAGAAATCCTTTAAAAGGTTTTGTTCTCTTCTTATTATGAGTCTACTGGGGGTAGGCGTTTTTGTAGGAATCAAAATGGCAGCCCCTAATATGATGAAGTCCCTTGATTTTTATTATGATAAAAATAATGTATATGATATTAAAATTATTTCAACACTAGGACTTACAGAGGAAGACATTTCCGCTTTAAACAAAATGACAGGTATCAAAGTCTATGGGAGTTATTCGAAAGATGTTTTGATCCAATTAAAAGAAAAAGAAATCGCTATTAAAGTTATGGCAATGACGCACAATATAAATCAACTTGCATTGATAGAAGGAAGCCTTCCCCAAAAAGACAATGAAATAGTCGTAGAAGAAGATATGATGATTCAGGAAAATATAAAAATAGGAGACAAAATTGTTTTTCTTGATGAAGAAACTTTTCAGGAAAAAACGCAAACAATTGTAGGTGTTGTAAAAAGCCCCCTATATATCAGTAGATCTTCTCGTGGAAATACAACGATTGGTTCTGGAAAACTTGAATATTATGCTTATGTTTTAGAGAGTAATTTTAAAATACCTTATTATACAGAAGGTTATCTTAAAATAGAAGATGCGCAAGAAAAACTTACAGAAAGTAAAGAATATATTCAAATTATTGAACAAACGATCCATGCTTTTTCTAGTCTAAAAGAGGATAGAGAACAAAAACGTTACGAAGAAATTTATAATAAAATTAAGGATGAAATTACAAAACAAGAATTAGAGGGAAAAGAAAAATTAAACCAAGCGAAAAGTATTTTAGATAAAACGTATAGCCAATTAAAAAACGCGAAAAAGAGTCTTGATTCTTCCTTAAAAAAATTAAATTCAACTTCGGCGACTTTAAAAAGTATGAAAATAAAATTAGAGGAAACAAAATTATTACTAGAAGAAAATAAAAGAAAATTAGACCAAACCAAAATAGAAATAGAGACAGCAAAAGAAAAATTAGATCAACAATTGAAAGATAGCGGATTAACTTTAGAAGATTTAAAACAAATAAACGATAAAATTCAATCTATTGAAATTCCACAAGATAATCCAAATTATGATGAAATGATGGAAGTTTTGAAAAGTGGTCTTAGTCTTATATTAAAAGATTATCTAGAAAATCCACAAAATTTTGAACGTTTAATTCAAAGCATCCCTGTAGATGCTCCAAATTATGACGAAATTGTAAAAATTCTTGAATTTTCGAAGCAAAATATGGATATTCTTGTAAGTTTAAAAGAAGCTTTTGAAAAAATAAAAAAACAAGAAGAGGAATATAATAAAGGAATTTTCTCTTATGAGACTTCTTTAAAAGCGTATCAAACCAAGTATGCACAATATGTTTCTTATTCCAAAGAATACCAAAACGGACTTGCAGCTTATAATAAAGGAATGAAGGAATATAATCAAAATTTCCAATTATACCATGAAAAAGTTTTAGAGTATGAGGAAAATAAAAAGGTATTTGAAAAAGAAATAGAAGAAGCAAAAAAAGCCTTAGAAGAAATACCAGAATCGAAATGGATCGTTTCGAAAAGAAGCGACGATCAAAGTTATAGTAATTTTATTAATAATGGAAAGAGCGTTTCTAATTTATCTATCGTTTTTCCAACAATCTTTTTTATTGTAGCTATTTTAATAAGCTTAATTTCAATGTCTCGTATGGTCGAAGATGATCGTATAGTCATTGGAACTTTAAAATCTCTTGGATTTGAAAACAAAGATATTCGAAAAAAATATTTACTTTATTCTGGAATATCTACTCTCCTAGGTGGAATCCTAGGAGCCTTGCTTGGCTTTTTTGGACTTTCTAAATTTATATGGGATATTTATAAAATTCTTTTTGATATTCCCGTATTTCAATATGATTTTAATCCAACAAATGCTCTTCTAGGAATCTTTATAGCTATGTTTTGTATTTGTGGAACAACCCTCCTTACCATTCGAAAAGTTGTATGTGAAAAACCCTCCGATTTAATGCGACCAAAGGCCCCTGAAAACGGAAAAAGAGTTCTTTTAGAACATCTTCCTTTTCTTTGGAATCGGATTCGCTTTTCCAATAAAGTAACAATAAGAAATTTATTTCGATACAAAAAAAGAGTCTTTATGACAGTAGGTGGAATTATGGGGTGTACAGCCCTTATGCTTACAGGTTTTGGTATCCGAGATTCTATTGCAGGTATTCCCGAAAAGCAATACAAACAAGTATTCCACTTTGATGAAATGGCTCTTTTAACAGGGGATATAAACGAAAAAATATTAAATGAAACCTTTAAGGATCCAAGAATTTCAAATCGATTATCTGTACATTTAGAGACTTCTTTTAAAATTTCTTCTTATGATGTTCAACTTTTTATTCCAGAAAAGGAAGAAAATATAAAAGATATTTTAGAGTTAAGGGATGTTGCTTCTTCTTCTTTATTAAACCTTGAAGAAGATAAAGTGATTCTCTCTAGTAAACTAGTCCATTTAATTCATAAAAAAGTAGGGGATACCATAACAATGGTAGATTCAAACTACAAAGAGTATTCTTTTGTAATTTCTGGAATTTGCGAAAATTATGTAGGCCATTATGTATTTATGAATTTTAGTACTTATGAAAAAAATATACGTTCTTTTACACCCAATGTTGTTTATTTTAATATCTTTGATATGACGCAAGAAGAAGAAATCATAACGGATTTATTAAAAAAGGATTCCGTGATGAGTGTTCTTTCAGTAGATCTTACAATGCACCATATTGATGATATGTTGAGTTCTTTAAATAGTGTTGTAGTAATTTTGATCTTACTTTCTGGAAGTTTATCTTTTGTAGTTCTTTATAATTTGTCGTATATTAATATTAGTGAACGAAAAAGAGAAATTGCAACATTAAAAGTTTTAGGATTCAAAGATCAGGAAGTCGATCATTATATTACAAAAGAAATTCTCATTTTAACCTTTTTAGGAATTATACTAGGTCTTTTCTTTGGAACCTTTTTAATTAATATCATTATGGATACTATAGAAATTGAAAATTTAAAATTTTTGCACTATATTGCAAATTCTAGTTTTTTAATTACTTCTCTTATGATTTTATTATTTACTCTTATTGTAAATAGAATTATTCATTATGCTTTAAAGAAAATCGATATGATCGAATCTTTAAAAAGTGTTGAATAAAAGAATCAAATCCGCTATGTATTTTTTAAAAATTTTTCTAGTAGAAATTTGACATTTGTTTTTAAAAAACAAAAAATCGCTTGGGAAACAGGCGATTTTTTTATGAAATAAATTTTTAAAATGTGAAAATGCTACACTTTTCATTTTCTTTGAATAGGATTAGATTGTATTTTCTAAACTGTTTGTAAAAGAAGATTTTTGAGAATGCGATCTTTTTAAACGCGTTTTATAAAGAGCTGTTGCCTTTCTTAAGTATTCAAAAACATGATTTATACTCTTATTCTCAAATAGTTTTAAGAAGAAATTTGAACGCCTTTATAATAATATTTTAATATTTGATCAAATGTGTATCCCTCTTTTGCCATACCATGAGCCCCAAATTGACTCATTCCAACTCCATGTCCCCATCCATGGGTTGTGATAATAAAGGTATTATTTTCTACTTTAATTTCGAAATCAGTAGATTGTAATTTTAAAAGACTTTGAAACTGTTTTCCTGAAAATATTTGATTTCCAATTTGAACAGATAAGATACGACCTGATTTATCTTTTTCTAAAATCTCGATTGTTGTATTTTCATCGTAAGTAATACCAAAAATTTTATTCCATTCTTCAGTGGATACCTTTTTGGTTTTTTCATAAAAAGTAGTATTGATATCCCAAGGACTTTCTACACTTTGTAAATAAGGAATATCATTTCCCCAAACTTCTTTTGCGTCTGTTGTAAATCCATTGCTCGTAGAGTGGTACACAGCATCAATATAATAACCATTGTAAGAAAGGTACATTCCCTTTGTTGCTTCCACAGCTTTTTTAACCTTCTCATAATAGGTAGAAAAATTATTTCCCCATTCTTTTTTTAATTGATTCAAATCTTTATAAACCTGAGTACTTGTTGTATCTGTTAGGGTTTTGTTTTCTGCAATTCGCCTTAGCGTATAAGTTCTTGCTGCGATAGCTTGTGCTTTTAAAGCTTCTATGTGAAAACTAGCAGGCATTTCAGAAGCAACAACCCCAATTAAATACTCTTCTAATTCTAGAATAATAATATCTCCGTTACTTCTTTTAATCGTAACAGGATTTTGAAATATTTTTTCTGGTTTTTCATCTTGAACTGTTTCCTGCTTTATATCTTCCTTCGGGTCTGTTACTTCCTCTTTAGAGGTATCTAGACTAGGGTTGGAAGGTTTATTTTGGTTTGCTATATTTTGTATTTTATCTGGTACTTCTATAGGTTTTTGCTGAGTTGTTTCATCCGGTTTTACTTCTAAATCAAGGACAGGAGCTTGAACTTCATTTTCTTCGCTTTCTAATAAAGTAACTTTTTCAATAATATTTTTTGTAAGAGAAAAAGAAGTGTCTGGGAGGATCAGATTTTTTAGATGAATTGAAGCAAATGTGATACCACCAATAACGAGTAAAATGGTAGATCCATAAAAAGCAATTTTTTTATTTTGAATAAATTTTTTAATTTCTTCAAAAATTCCTTTTTTAGAGGAAACACCAAGTTTTCCAAATTCAAAAGAGTAATCAAAATAAAGATAAAGGGTATTATTCTTATCTATTTTATAGTTTGTAATCATTGTATCACCACTTTTAGTATGTGGGAAAAATTCTTTTTTACACACAGGTTTTTTTGAATTAAAAATTTACAATCTATTTACATAAATAAAATTTCTTGTTATTTTAAAATTTATTTGTTATGATAATGTTTAGGAGGGTTTATATGCCAGAATTACCAGAAGTAGAAACCGTCAAAGAAACTTTAAAAAAAGTTTTAATAGGACGTAAAATATGTAAAGTAAAAGTTTATTATCCAGGAATTATTGCTAATACAAAAATTTGTGATTTTGAAAAGAATCTAATGAACCAAACCATTCATGATTTGCAAAGAAGAGGGAAATTTTTACTTTTTGAATTAGATAATTATTTTCTTTTAAGTCATTTAAGAATGGAGGGAAAATATCTTTTTCGAAAAGAAGAAGATCCTATTTTAAAACACGAACATGTTGTTTTTGATTTAGATAAAGATGAACAACTCCGTTATCAAGATACTAGAAAATTTGGTAAAATGTATCTATTTGAAAAAGAGGAAGTATGGGAAAAAAAGCCTTTAAAGGAACTTGGAAAAGAACCTTGGGATCCCAAACTGACCCCCGATTATTTAAAAGACATTTTAAAAAATAAGAAAATTCCTATTAAAACGGCCTTATTAGATCAAAGTATTATTGCGGGAATTGGAAATATTTATGCAGATGAGATTTTGTTTTTAAGCCAGTTAAATCCCTTTTCAAGATGTTGTGATTTACAAAAACAAGATTTTAAAAAGATTATTCAAAATACCCAGGAGATTTTAAAAAAAGCTATTGTAAAAGGGGGGACAACGATCCATAGTTTTGAATCTAGTGAAGGAGTCCATGGAAGATTTCAACAGGAATTATTTGTTCATGGAATGGAAGTTTGTAAAGAATGTAAAACAGATATTTTAAAAGTATTTATTGGGGGAAGAGGAACTTATTACTGTCCAAAATGTCAAAAGATAAGGGGCTAGTGGAAAAATAGGAAATTAAAGGAGATAATAAGAATTCAAAAAAGAGTAAAAAAGCTTTAAGTAAAAAACTTTAATTTATAATACGAGATTTAAAGATATCGGAAACATTTTAAGGAATAAAATAAACGACTTATCAAAAAGTCGTTTTGTATTACCATAAATATATTAAGAAAGCTTGCGTAAATTTACGAATTTTTTATTTTATAAAACCGTTTTGTACATATTTAGTTTCATTTACAACCATAAAAGCTTTAGGATCTATTTTTTGAATATTTTCTTTCAAGTTTTCAAAACTATGATTATTAACACCAATAAAAAGCATATATTTTCCTTGAGAAACATCCTTTCCTTTAATATCTATAAACGATACAGCATATCCATTTTTTCTTAACTTTTCCATCATTTCCGATTTACTTGTAATCACTTGAACATTTAAAGTTCCTTGAATAAATTTATTGGAAAGAATACTTCCAAGAAAAGTTCCAACAGCAAATCCGCCTGCATAAGATAAAGCGACAAAAAGACTTGTTTCTTCCGTGTTAATAGCCTCTTTTACAATGACAAACCAGACAAATAACTCAATAAAGCCAATAATACTAGCAAGCATTGTTTTTCCCTTTACTGTAATAATTGTACGAATCGTTCCTAAAGAAACATCCAAAATCCTTATAAAAAAAATCTTTAAACATAATAGTAACATTTTATCACCAATATTAGTATGCTACAAAATTTTTAAAACTTTCTTTTTTTTGTTTCACCTTAATGAAATGTTTCAATATACTATAGTGAGGTGAGTATATGTACCGAGTTTATCGAATCGAAGAGGGCGATACGATGGAAAAAATTGCTCAAAGGTATCAAACAAGTGTTGAAAAGTTAGAAGAAATGAATGGAATTATAGGAAGTTATCAATTAATTCCTGGTAATTTTTTAGTAGTTCCTATTGAAGATAATCAAAATTTTGATACTTATATTATACAAAAAGGGGATAATATATATAAAATAGCTCAAAAACATCAAGTGCCTTCTGAAACACTTCTTATGATAAATGGTTTAGAAAAAGAAGAATATATTTATCCTGGAGAACAGATTTTAGTACCCAAAGAAGGCGTTTCCGTTTATGTAACCAAACAAGCAGATACAATTGGTGAAATTTCTAAAAATTTTAAAGTAACGCCAGCAGAGCTTTTTTATCAAAATGAAAATTTAATAGTTGTACCAGATCAAATTGTCGTATACAAAAAAGAGCAAAGTTTCTAAAAACTCTTTTTTTTTTATGGTCTTTGTTATATAATGTTTAAAGAATAGGATGATATTTATGGATAATTCTTCTTTTTCTGTTATTTCTATGTATGGAGAGGATCTAACAGAAAAGACTTATGTCACAAACCCCGCCATTGCTCGTGAAAGCGAGATAAAAAAAACAACTATTGTTTTACTTTCTCCTGACAAATCAGCCCTTTTAATTGGAAAGCCTGGTATTGGAAAAACAGCTGTTGTAGAAGGCCTTGCTTATCAAATTCAAAAAGGTGAAGTACCCGATGTATTAAAAGACTATCGTATTATAAAAATGAATTCTACCTCTTTAGTTGGAAAAATACAAATAGGTGGAAAAGAAGAATTAATTATTGCCCTTCTTGTAAGAGAGTTAAAACAAATGAGCAAAACAATCCTTTTTATTGATGAAATTCATACATTAATTGGAGGAAGTTCAGAGGGGCCTATGGATCTTGCTAATATTTTAAAACCCGCTTTGGACCGTGGAGATATTAAGGTAATTGGAGCCACTACAGATATAGAGTATCAAACCTATATAATTAAAGATCGCGCCTTTTTAAGACGTTTTGATCGCGTAGATATTATAGAACCTGATCAAGAGACCACCGTTAAAATTTTAGTAGGAACCCTTCCGAAATTAGAAAAAAAAGCAGGAATTCCATTTAAATACAATGAGTATGTCGCTACTCTTTTATGCGAGTCCATTGTATCAGCAACAAGTGAATTTAAAAGAGTTTATGGCCTCTCTGCCATGTATCCCGATGTTTCTTTATCCGTTTTAGGACAAGCTTTTTCGCATGCTCTTTATGAAAATAAAAAAAGTGTAGATATTATGGATATTTATTGTGCTATATGGATGAGCAAACGAATATACCCAGATACCATTATTAAAGAATTAAAGATTTTTCGAGAAAAATTTGCTGATTTTTGCATTCAAGAAGGAATTACACTACCTGTCGTTACCATAGAAGATTTGGATCCCAAGAACGAAGATTTTTAAGGAGGCTATATGAAAAAACAAGAAATTCTAAAGAAAAATTATATCATTGTAGCTCTTTTGAGTATTATGACACTTCTTGGAACTTTTTACTTAAAGAAAGTATACCAAAATGGAAACGCTTTAAAAGAGGAAAAAAGTCCCTTAATGGAAGTCACTTCTTTGTTAAATTGTGAAGAATTTTTAAATTACGTACAAGAAAATGGAGATATTTTACTATACTATAGTCAAAAATACTCAAATTTAGAAGAAGATTTTGCTTCTTTTATAAAAGAAAAAGAAATCAAAAATGTTGTTTACGTAGAAAATAAAAACAATGAAAAAGATTTTTTAGAACAGATCGGAAGAGCGTCGTTAGGGAAAGAGTGTTCATCCTTGTGTAGATCTC
>CAMSXY010000035.1 GCA_947065955.1 uncultured Caryophanales bacterium
TCAACTAGGGTTTAAATAGTTCTTTTTTAATGTCTACTTTTTATTGACAAGTTCAACTAGTGCTTCTTTTTTTCTTGATAAAGTTTTTAAAATGATATATAATAAAGAAGAATAGAGGTGTAAGTGTGAAGATTGGAATTGCTTCAGACCATCATGGGTATGAAAAAAAGAAAAAATTAATTGAATATTTAGAAAAAAAGCAATATACTATTGTTGATTATGGATGTAATAAAGAGGAAATTGTTGACTATCCAAAGTATGCTTTTAAAGTAGGAAATGATTTAAAAAATAAGGAAATTGATTTAGGGGTTCTTCTTTGTGGAACAGGCATTGGAATGAGTATTGCTTGTAATAAAGTAAAACATGTTTTTTGTGCAAAGGTATCTAATAAGAAAGAAGCACAACTTGCTCGAAATCATAACTTTGCGAATGCAATGGCTCTTTCAAGTTCAATGCCATTTTTACAGATGAAACAGGTTGTTGACACCTTTTTGACATCGCTTCCTTCTACAGAAGAACGTCATATAAAGAGAGTTCAAATGATCGATGAGTATTAAAACGGTTTTATATTTACTTTTTTTTCCTCTTGTTCTGTTTTCTTTAGATAGTATTCAAATCAATAAGATTTTTAAAAAGGGGAAAGAATTTCAAGCAAAATTATTTTATTTTTTTTTAACGATTGTTTTTTCTTATTTTGTTGTTAATTTTTTCTATGATTTTTTTATGTATTCAAAATTTATATAAGGATGTGATACTATGCAAGAAAAAGGATTTACTTTAATTGAGTTATTAGCTGTTATTATTGTTCTTGGTATTGTTGGTGTGATTGTTTTTCCAACTGTTACAAAGACTATGAAAAATTCAAAACAAAAAGCTTATGATACACAGATTACAGAAATAATTAAAGCTGCTAAAATTTGGGGAAGTAAAAATACAGGAGAGCTTCCTGATATTGGTTCTAGTGAAAGTGTTTGTATTACACTTGATGATTTAAAGGAAGCTTCTCTTATTGATCATGGAAAAATACAGGATCCAAGAGATAGCGAAAAATTTATTGAGGGTTCTATTCGAATTTCTTATAGTACAGAGTATCATCAATATATTTATGAATATATGGAAAATGGTTGTTAATATGTCGAAGGACATATTTTTTTTGACAAAATTTGTTGATGAAAAAGATATAATTATAGTGAAGTATGTGAATACTATGAAGTAAAGGAGGAATGAAGTTGAAAAAAATATTTTTCTTATTTCTTATCATGCTTTTAATTCCTTATATTATAGTTCATATTTTTATAAGAGAGGACGAGATACTTTTCCATTTTAAGGAAAATAATACCATTCGCATTAAAAGAGAAAAAACGGGAGAAATTGTTGTAGTTCCTTTTGAAGAATATATAGTTGGTGTTCTTGCTGGAGAAATGCCTATTAATTTTCAAATGGAGGCTTTAAAAGCGCAAGCTGTTGCAGCTCGAAGTTATGCTTTAAAAAAGATCGAAGCCAATCGAACAGCAGAATACGATATTGTGGATAGTACTGTAAATCAAGTGTATTTGGATGAAGAATATTTAAAAAATGCATGGAAAAATACTTATGTAGAAAAAATTAATAAATTAAGAAAAGCTGTTTTAGAGACACAAGGAGAAGTTTTAATTTATGATAATAAAATTATTGAAGCTTTCTTTTTTTCTACTAGTGTAGGTGCAACTGAAAATAGTGAAGATATTTTTTCAAAACCGGTCGATTATCTAAGAAGTGTCGCATCTCTTTGGGATAAAGATGTTTCTCCTGTCTATACAGAAAAAAAGACGTTTTCTTTAAAAGATTTCTATCAAAAACTAGGTCTTTCTTATCAAGAGAGTTTAAATGTAGAAACACTCGAGGCAACTAGTACTGGAAGAACTAAAAAAGTTAAAATTAATGGAAAAACGTTTACAGGATCCGAAGTAGCGTCCCTTTTGAATTTACGTTCCGCCTTTTTTACAATAAAAAAATCGGAAAACACTGTTGAGATACAAACAAAGGGATATGGTCATGGCGTTGGAATGAGTCAGTATGGAGCTGAAGGAATGGCACGAAATGGCTATTCTTACGATGAAATTTTAAAATATTACTATACAGGTGTTGAAATAAAAAAAATATAAAAAAAAAGTATAATTTTTGTCATATTCGTTCACAATGAAAATAGAGGTGATAATATGGCAGAAAGAAGACTGAAAAAGTCCGTAGTATATTTTTTATATGCAACTGGTTTTGTAATTGCGGTTACGACTCTTTATTTGATTGAAATGGCTCTATATAATGCAAATTTTCATGGAGAGGAAGATTTGAATTATGTAGATAAAATTATTTTGGATGATCAAAATATTCCTGTCGTATCCGTTTCAAGTACTTTCACGCGTCCTTATACAGCGGAGGGAGTTACTATTTTAAAAGGATTTTATGATATGAAATCTGATGAAAAAACACAACAAGACTCTTTAATTTATCATGAAGGGACATATTTACAAAGCAGTGGTGTTGCTTATGGATCAAAAGAAGTTTTTGATGTACTTTCCATTTATGATGGAATTGTTATTAGTGTAAAACAAGACACTTTATTAGGTGGTATTGTTCAAGTACGACACAATAATGGAATTGTTAGTATTTATCAAAGCTTAAGCGAAATACAAGTTAAAGAAAATGATTCCATTACAAAAGGTTCTGTGATTGGAAAGAGTGGAACTTCTAATTTATCCAAAGAACTCGGAAATCATCTTCATTTTGAACTTATTTATAATGGACAAACTGTTAATCCAGAAGAATATTTTGATAAAACTATAGATGATTTATAGAAAGCGAGAGCTTTCTTTTTTGGTATAAAAAACCCTTTCTTTTATATACTTTAGTGAGGGGTGTTTGACTTGAATATACAAAAAAGAACGCTTGAAGAAGCGTATTTTATGATCGATACGGGAAAAACAGTAAGAGAAATTGCAAAGGAATTTCGAGTATCTAAAAGCACGGTTCATAAAGATTTGCATGAACGTTTAGAAAAGATAGATAAAAATTTATATAAAGAGGTTCAAAGTGTGCTTTTGTATCATACTAATATCCGTCATTTACGTGGCGGACAGTCTACTAAAAAAAAGTACGCAAATTCCTAAAATTGAACTTATAAACTTGGAATAATATGGTATAATATAAGTAGAAATGAGAGTGATACTATGTTTGCAAAGGATATTGGAATAGATCTTGGAACAGCCAATGTACTAATTTATATTAAAGGAGAAGGAATTGTTTTAAATGAACCTAGTGTAGTTGCGATTGATGCAAATACAAAAAAACCTCTTGCTGTTGGAGAAGAAGCAAGGGAAATGCTTGGTAGAACTCCTGGTTCGGTTCTTGCGATTCGTCCTATGAAAGATGGTGTTATTGCCGATTTTGAAATTACAGAAGTTATGCTTAATCATTTTATTCGAAAAATTAATGGGCGAAATCTTTTATCAAGACCACGTATTTTAATATGTTGTCCTTCTAATATTACCCCTGTTGAAAAAAATGCCATTAAAGAAGCGGCTGAGAGAACAGGTGCGAAAAGAGTTTTTTTAGAAGAAGAACCTAAAGTAGCGGCTGTTGGAGCTGGACTTGATATTTCGAAACCAAGTGGAAATATGGTTATTGATATTGGTGGAGGAACGACAGACATTGCGGTTTTATCGTTAGGTAGTATTGTTAATTCAGTATCTATTAAAATTGCGGGAAATGTTTTTGATAATGATATTTCAAAGTATATTAAAGATAAGTATAAGTTATTAATTGGAGAAAGAACGGCAGAGGAAATTAAGCTTACCGTTGGGACTGTTTTTCCAGAGGGAAAATCCGAAAAGATGGAAGTTCGAGGACGCGATTTAGTGACAGGACTTCCTCACATGATTACAATTTGTTCTGAAGAAGTTGAAGAGGCTTTGCGAGAAAGTATTTATATTATTGTTCATTCTGCTAAATCCGTTTTAGAACAAACACCACCAGAACTTTCGGCAGATATTATTGATAAGGGTGTTGTTATAACAGGTGGAGGAGCTTTAATACATGGATTTGATCAATTGCTTTCGCATGAGTTAAAAGTTCCTGTCTTTATTGCAGAAAGTCCCCTTACTTGTGTAGCGGAAGGAACAGGAATTCTTTTAGATAATATGCATTTACTTGAAAAATAAAAGGGATTTTTTAAATCTTTTTTTTTACACTTTTTTTCAACTCTAGTAGATTATCAAACAAATTTAAAAAAAATATGATATAATAATAAAAACGCATATTTGAAGGATTGGTGAAGGAATATGCTAAAAATCATATATTGGATACTGGTTATTCCCTTGTTATTGCATAGTCTATATTTTGGTATAACTGCTTTGTTTGCTTTTAAAAAAAATCCAAATAAAATAAAAAAACATGATCCTAAATATAAATTTTCTATTATTGTTGCTTCTAGAAATGAAGAAAATGTTATCGCAAATTTGGTAAGTAGTTTAAAAAAACAAGATTATCCTAGTGATTTATATACGATATATGTTGTACCAAATAACTGTACAGATGATACAGAAAAAGTAGCTTATGAAGCAGGAGCAAAAATTATTGAATGTCATGAAAAGGTATCTTCTAAAGGGGAAGTATTAAAATATGCTTTTCGTTATTTAATGGAAAACGATGATGCAGATGCTTATATTATTTTTGATGCCGATAACGTTGTTCATCCTTCGTTTTTGTCTCGTATGAACGATACACTTATTGAGGGATACGAAGTGGCACAAGGTTTTCGTGATAGTAAAAATCCAGCGGATAATTGGCTATGTGGTAGTTATTCTCTTTATTATTGGGGACAAAATATGTTTTTTAGTAAAGCACGTATGGCTATGGGCGGATCTGCTTCTATTAATGGAACAGGTTTTATGGTAAAAAGAAGTGTATTAGAAGAAGATGGTTTTAATACTAAAACTATGACAGAGGATATTGAGTTTACAGCACTTTGTGCTTTACATGACCGAAGAATTGCTTTTGTAGAAGATGCAATTACATACGATGAACATCCTTATAAGTTTACAGTTTCATGGAAACAAAGAAGCCGTTGGTCTATTGGAACCTTTCAATGTTTGTTTGGTTATAGTGCGAAATTATTCGTAAAAGCCCTTCGGGAAAAAAGTTTAGCAAGTTTTGATATGTCTTTATTTTTTCTTTTCCCTTTATTACAGGTTTTAGGAACATTTCTTTTTATTGCTTTTCTTGTTTATAGAATCGCTAGTAGTACTTTAAATAAGCTTATATCTTCTTTGCTTACTTTTGATATATGGTTTCTGCTTATTTCTTACCTTTTATGTATTCTTATGGCAATTTTTGTCGTAAAATATAATAAAAAAGAAGTTAAAAATGTTTTTTCTGGTATTGTTGCTTTTCCGATTTTTATGATTACTTGGATTCCTATAAATTTAATTTGTATGTTTAAAAGAAAAATAGTTTGGGAACCTGTAAAACATGAAAGAAATATAGCAATTGATCATTTGATGAAATAATTATACTTTTTGTATAATTATTTTCTTTTTTCTCATACTAATCGTAGGTGATGGTATGGAATTAATGGGCGATTTAGGTATTGTTGCTTTTCGTAGTGTTGTATCTTTTATTTTCCTTTTTTTAATTACGAAATTAATTGGTAAAAAACAAGTATCTGAATTAAGTTTATTTGATTATGTGATCGGAATTTCGATTGGAAATTTCGCTGCAGAAATTTCGATTAATTTGGAAACAAGTATATTTAGTGGATTACTGGCTGTGTCTATTTATGGGCTTGTTGCTTATTTTATTAATTTTTTAACGATGAAAAGTATTCGTCTTCGACGTTATTTTGTGGGGGATCCTACGATTATTATCCATCAGGGAAAAATTTTTTATAATCATTTAAAAAAAGTGAAATGCGATGTAAATGATCTTTTAGAACAAGCTAGAATGAGTGGATATTTTGATTTATCGGAAATTGCTTATGCTGTTATGGAAGCAAATGGAAAAATTAGTTTTTTACAAAAGGCAGAATATCGTCCAACAACGAATCAGGATATGAACAATCGTGTAACACCATCAAGTTTGTGTGCAAACATTGTGATTGATGGACAAGTGATGGAGGAAAATTTAAGACAAGTGCATAAGGATTTAAAATGGTTAAATCATGAACTTTCTATACGTGGAAAAAATATAGAAGATATGGTTCTTATAACTGTTGATAAAGATGATAAAGTTTGTTTTTACGAAAAATATATAGCCGATACGACACATGATTTTTTTGAATAATTGTCAAGTATTTGTATAAAAATGGTAAAGAATACAAAATAAAAAAAATATATGGTACAATAAAATGGGTGGTCATATGAATTTAACCTTATTATGGGTCAATATTTTATTGCCTATTTTATCTATTTTAATTCCTGTATTTGTAACCGTATATACTGTAAATAAACGTATTCGAGAACAAAATAGATCAAATCATCAACCTTATTTGGTTTTAAAGGATGTTCTTTTTCTAAAGGAAATAAATGCTTATGAATATTATTTGACGATGCTTGCAAGGGATTATCGTCATAGTTTAACAAAAGAGCAATTAGAGTCGTTAGATTTTTTTAACAAGGAAACTTTAAATCATGCATTTTATGTTCAATTATATCTTCGAAATATTGGATATGGTGTTGCTACCAATATCAAATTTTATGATTTATTGACTGGAGAGAAAATTATTGGAACCCAGGTTTATGATAAAGAAAAAAATCAACAATTGTTTACGACTTTTGATATTGCTGCTAGTGAAGAAAAAAGTGTTCAGGCAAGAATTCTTTATAAAATTTATGAGAAAAATGGAATTCAAACTATAGACCATAATCGTATTTTATGTGTATATAAAGATTTAGACAATGTCTTTTATTCTTTTATTATTAGTATTAATGTAAAAAGTAATAAAAGTTATGATTTTTTTGCGTATCAACCTTCTAGTCATAGTTATAAAAAGTGGATTTTTGAAAATAAAAAAGAATTTCAATTAATAAAAAAAGAATATGAAAACTTATAAGTTTTTTATTCTTTTTTTTATTTCTTTTTTCGCATATTTTTCGAGTTCTTTTGTTACTTTTTTTCGGTATTTTGTACTGATTAAACAAATGATTATAAGAAGAATTATTCCAACAAAAAGTAGAGTATAGTTGGTTGGGTCTTCTTGACCCCAAATATTTTTTCCTTCCCTTTTTGCAATACTTTCACTTTCTTTTAAAAGATCTGTATATTTATAATCTCCATATAGATAAGCTACTTCCGCATATCCTTCTTTTACAAGGAGATCTTGTAGTAAAACATCATCTACAAAGATCCATGCTAGATAACGGTCGTATTTATCTTTTTCTTCGCTGTTTAAGTCCCATTCCAATACGATTTTTTTCGCATTTGTTAATTTTTTACAAGTAAATTCGCTTGCTTCTTTTCCAAAGGGTTCTTTTTTATTGGTAGATTCTGGGGTATCAATTGCAAGAAAACGTACTTTAATCTCTTCTTTTTCCATTTTGAACCAAGCAGTATCTCCATCGACACATTTTAAAAGGGTTACATCTGTTTTTTCTTTTGCGTAGACTGTTTTAATAGAAAGAAATAGGAAGATAAAAAGTAAAAAAATTGTTCTTTTTTTCATAAAATCGCCTCTACTTTAAGAATAGCGAAAAATGTTGATTTTGTCCATTGTTTTTTTGAAAAAATATGGAAAATTTCTTTACATATAAGCAATATTATGGTATAATTTCGAAGTCAAGGGAGTGTTAATCGTGAATATTAGAAATATCGCAATTATTGCCCATGTAGACCATGGGAAAACAACATTAGTAGATAAATTATTACAAATGTCGGGAACTTTTCGAAAGAATGAGGAAGTTGTAGAAAGAGTTATGGATTCTAACGCTATTGAGCGTGAACGTGGAATTACGATTCTTGCGAAAACTACTTCCATTCAATACCAAGGATATCGTATTAATATTTTAGATACGCCAGGGCATGCGGATTTTGGTGGAGAAGTTGAACGTATTATGAATATGGTAGATGGTGTATTACTTGTTGTGGATGCTTATGAAGGAACTATGCCACAAACTCGTTTTGTTTTGAAGAAAGCTTTAGAAGCAGGGGTTACTCCTATTTTAGTAGTCAATAAAATTGATAAGCCTACAGCTCGTCCTAAGGAAGTTGTGGATGAAGTACTTGATCTTTTTATTGAGCTTGGTGCAGATTTGGAACAACTTGAATTTCCAGTTGTTTATGCCTCAGGTCTTTCTGGAACCTCTAGTTTAGATCCAGATGTTTCCACACAAAAACCAACGATGGATCCTGTTTTTGATCTTATTATTAATCACATACCAGAACCTAAAGTTTCTTTGGAAGGGGCTTTTCAATTTCAACCCGCTTTACTTGATTATAATGATTTTGTTGGAAGAATTGGAATTGGTGTTGTAAAAAGGGGAAAAATTCGCGTAAACGACATGGTGTCTTGTGTACGTTTGGATGGAAGTATCAAAGCGTTTCGTATCGGAAAAATTTTTGGTTTTGATGGTTTGAAGAGAATTGAAGTTGAAAATGCAAGTGCAGGGGAAATTGTTGCGATTTCAGGTCTTCCCGATATTAGTGTAGGAGAGACTGTATGTGCTGTTGGAGCAGAAGAAGCTTTACCTCATTTGCGTATTGATGAACCAACGCTTCAAATGACGTTTGGCGTTAATACAAGTCCTTTTGTTGGACGTGAAGGAAAAATTGTTACGGCTCGAAAGATTTTGGAACGTTTAAATAAAGAAACAGAAAAAGACGTTAGTTTAAAGGTAGAAGAAAAAGATAGTGAATCTTTTATTGTCTCTGGAAGAGGAGAATTGCACTTATCTATTTTAATTGAAAATATGCGAAGAGAAGGTTTTGAATTACAAGTATCAAAACCACAAGTTATCATTAAAGAGATCGATGGTGTAAAATGCGAACCTTTTGAAGATTTGCAAGTTGATGTTCCAGAGGAATATGTTGGAAGTGTTATTGAAGCTCTTGGAAATCGTGAGGGAATGATGGAAAATATGACGAGCCATGAAAATCAAGTTCGTTTAAATTATGTTATTCCTTCACGTGGACTAATTGGTTTTTCTACAGAATTTATGAGCATGACAAAGGGCTATGGAATTATGAACCATGCTTATAAAGAATATCGAAAAATGGCAGGAGCTATGGTAGGACAAAGAAAACTAGGTGTTTTGGTTTCAATGGAAAATGGAAAAGCAACCGCTTATGCTTTAGGTCAGTTAGAAGAACGTGGAGTGATGTTTATTGAACCAGGTTGCGAAGTATACGAAGGAATGATTGTTGGAGAACATAATCATGATAATGATCTTGCTGTAAATGTAGTTAAAGGAAAAAATTTAACGAATACAAGAAGTGCAGGGAAAGATCATACTGTTGTTTTAAAAAGACCACGTCCTATTACTTTAGAGTATTGCCTAGAATATATCAATAGTGATGAGTTCGTAGAAGTTACTCCAGTAAATTTTAGAATGCGTAAAAAGATTTTAAATACAAATGAAAGAAAGAAATACGATAATAAAAAGTAATTTCTTTTTTTATATCAT
>CAMSXY010000036.1 GCA_947065955.1 uncultured Caryophanales bacterium
ATAGACTTGGGTGACTGGAGT
Organism: uncultured Caryophanales bacterium; assembly: GCA_947065955.1. GTDB lineage: Bacteria > Bacillota_I > Bacilli_A > RF39 > UBA660 > CAMSXY01. The sequence goes on from CAMSXY010000036.1 coordinate 22, forward strand.
TCAGACGTGTGCTCTTCCGATCTAAATATGGTTTCAAAAAAAATAATTCATCTTTCAAAAGATAAGGCGCATATTGGTTATTTGCCTTATACATCTAATAATGTGATTTTACAGGCTTTTAAATATGAAAATATTCCCTACAGTTGGGGAGGGAAAGAAGAAGGTGTCGATTGTTCTAGTTTTGTTAGGAATGTCTATAAAACATTTGGCTTTATTTTTCCAAGAAATACAGCAGAACAAAAAAACAGTGTCGGAGAAATCCTTCTTTTAACAAACAAATCTTTAAAGGAAAAACAAAAATTGATTTCTGAAAATGGAGTAAGTCTTTTATACGAACCAGGGCATGTTATGATGTATTTAGGACAAAAAAATGGCAAAAATTATGTTATGCACGCATCGGGAAAGGAAAAAAAAGTTACTTTAATGGAATTAAATTCGAGTCATCTTTCTAAAATAGATCGCATTGTAAAAGTTCCTTAAAACGAAAAACGATTTTTTATCGTTTTTTTTTGCTAGGAATATTGTGTTTCCTTTTGTATAAGGTATAACAGGAGGAATCAAAATGTACAAAGAGAATATTCCCAAGAAAATTACTTTTATGAAAAAGGTTAGAGAAGAACTTCTTTTAAAAGAAGAAGAAATAAAAAAATACAATCAAACTATTCAGCATAAAACGAAAGCTTTTTATGCTATAGAAGGAATACAAAACGTAGGCAAAGAAGAAATATTAAAGGATATAGAGGCGTACGAGTTGCCAACTTTACCAAAATACGATGGTAATAAAATATTAACAGCTTTAAATACAAAGATGATTTTAGAAAATAGAAACATAGAAAATATAAAAACGCAAACGGATCTACTAAAAGGCATTATTGTGAAAAGAAGTAATTTAAGGGCATTTCCTACAGAAGTATCTTTTTACGATAAAAAAGGAATCCAAGATTTTGATCGGATTCAAGAAACGGAACTTACCATCAATACTCCTGTTAAAATTCTTCATAAAAGCAAAGACCAACTTTGGAATTTTGTTGTATCACCAATCTATGCGGGATGGGTTTTAAAAGAAAATATTGCTTTAGCCAAAGAAGAAGATTGGGACTTTTTTATCCATAACCCTGCCTTTGGTGTGATAACAGACGCAAATGTAAAAATAGAAGGAGACATCTTGGATATGGGAGTAAGGCTTCCCTTTATAAATTGTTTAGAAGACCAATACCAGTTGGTAGTTCCTATTAAAACAAAGGAAAATACGGTTTCCAAAAAAATACTTTATCTTTCCAAAGATAAAGTCCATCTTGGTTATTTACCTTATACAGAAAAAAATATTTTATTACAAGCTTTTAAATACGAAAATACCCCTTACAGCTGGGGAGGAAAAGATCAAAATATAGACTGTTCTAGTTTTATTATGAAAGTATATGAAACATTTGGTTTTCATTTTCCAAGAAATGCTTCTGCTCAGCAAGAAAGTATTGGGAAAATTATTTTTTTAGAAAATATGAATATGGAAGAAAAATTAAATCTTTTTGATAAAAACGCTATTTGTCTTTTATATCAAACAGGACATGTTATGATGTATTTAGGCAAATTAGAAAATAGACATTATATTATCCATGCATCGGGAAAGGAAAAAAAAGTTACACTAACAGATATAACGGAGGAAAATGATCTTCTATTTAAAATAGAAAGAATGGTCCTAATTCGTTAATTTATTTTAATAAGCAAAAAAGGATTTTTTCGAGAAAAACATGTTATAATAAAAATAGATTAGGAGTTGTTTTATGAAACTAATACGTGAAAATCCCTTTTTAGGAAAAAAAATCATTTTAAAAAAATCAAAAAATTTACTTAAAATTTCTCTTTTTACAGGAACATTACTATTAAGTAGTTTTCTATTTAAAGGAATCACCTTACAAAGTACTTTGAAAGAAGATAAAAAATTAGAAAATGTAGATCGCAAACGAACTTTAATAGAGCCCACTTTCGACTTTTCTAAATTAACTTCTAAAAAGATTTTAAACAGAGATAAAGAGTCCTTAACCGCCCTTTTAGAAGACTCTGTAACAAGGGAAGAGGAAATAAAAGCTTTATTTTCTTATTATGGAAAAGTATTTCAAATAAATTGGGAAATTGCCTATGAAAAAGCCAAAATAATAACTGGAAATTTTCAAAATCCAGAATATAAGGAAACATATACTATTGGAAATACAACAGTCTATGGAGAAAAAAAAGATTGGTCTATTTATCCCAGAGGACAAGAAATTGGCATTCTTACATTCATGAGAGATTTACGAACAGAAGCTTTTAAGTTTGACTTAAACCAGGAAAAGATAAAACAAATAGATTTACCAGAAGAAAAAAGTATTTACGATTTAGTTTCCTATTTTTCAGAATTATTTTTAGTCGATCCTTATATTGTTTATTCCATCATGTCCTCAGAATGCGGAGCAGATTTTTCTTCGAATGCAGCGATGGTCTACCACAATTACGCAGGTCTTATGGATAAAAATACCCAACATCTTTATTCTTATCCTACAAAAGATTTTGGTATTTTAGAGGCTATATTAAATTTTAAAATAAAATATAATGAAATTTGGTTACAAGAAGATAGTATTTCTAATAAAATTGAAAAAATAGGCGAGGTATATGCCCCAATAGGCGCTAAAAATGATCCAAGTGGTATTAATCAATATTGGGCAAAAAACGTTTTAAGTTTTTATACTTTATATCAGATGGAAGAAACTTTTCAAAAAGAACCGCAAGAGTTTATAAAAAAATAATCCCTAAAATGATACAAAATTGTATCATTTTTTTTGTTATACAAAAAATGATAGGTAAAAAATTGTATTAAAAATAAATATTTGTTATAATAAAGAAGGTGATACTTATGTTATATTTTGATTATTCTGCCACAACACCTGTAAATATAGAAGTTTTAGAAAGTTTTAAAGAAGCTTGTCTAAAGTATCCTGGGAATCCAAACTCCTTACATACCTTGGGGATAAAAGCTTCTTCCTTAATTGAAGAGGCTACCTGTCAAATTGCAGAAATCTTAAACGTAAAAAAAGAAGAAATTATTTATACCTCTGGTTCTAGTGAATCAAATAATCTTGCCCTAAAGGGGATCGCTTTTAAATATCAATCAAGGGGAAAACATATCTTGACAACCCCTCTTGAACATTCTTCTATTTATGGACCTTTAAACTATTTAACCGATCTTGGCTTTGAAGTAGATTTTGTTTCTTTAAAGGAAAATGGAGAAGTGGATTTAGAAAATTTAAAAAGTTTACTACGAGAAGATACAATTTTAGTTAGTATTCATTCCGTAAATAGTGAATTAGGAATTATTCAACCTATTGAAGAAATTGGAAAAATTCTAAAACAATACCCTAAATGTTTTTTTCATGTAGATATGACACAATCTATTGGAAAAATTCCCATTTCCTTAGAAAACGTCGATTTAGCCAGTTTTTCAGCACATAAATTTTATGGATTAAAAGGAATTGGGTGTTTAGTAAAAAAAGAAAAGATACAATTAACACCCTTAATACATGGAGGAAAAAGCACAACCGCTTATAGAAGCGGAACGCCCGCCCTTCCTTTGATTGTATCTATGGCAAAAGCGCTTCGCCTAAGTATGGAGGATCTTTCTTCTAAGCAAGAGCAAGTACGATTTTCTCATCATCTTTTAAAAGAAGGTTTGAAAAAATATAAAGAGGTGTCTTTTAATAGCCCCGAAACGGCTCTTCCTAATATTTTAAATATCAGTATTGCTGGGGTAAAACCAGAAACTATGCTCCATGCTTTAGAAGAACACGAGGTATATATTTCAACGCAAAGCGCATGTTCAAGTCATTCTAGTAGATCGAAAGCTGTTTATGAAATAACGAAAGATGAAAAAAGAGCAACTTCTAGCATTCGTATTAGCCTTTCTTATTTAACAACAAAAGAAGAAATTGAAAAATTTCTAATGTCTTTTGAAAAATGTCTTTTGGCTCTTTCTTGGGAGGTAAAAAAATGAAAATTTTAAAATTTGGTGCCATTTGGTGTAGTGGATGTTTGGTAATGAAAAAAATTTGGAAAGAGATTGAAGAGGAATATCCGAATTTACAAATAGAAGAATACGATTTTGATATCGATATTCCTATGAGGGAAAAATATCAGATTTCCTCTATAATTCCAGTTGTTATTTTTTTAGATGAAAAAGAAGAGGAAATAACACGTCTCGTTGGAGAAAAAACAAAAAAAGAAATTGTAGAAGTAATAGAAGGAAAAGGATGTTTAAAATGAAAAAATTCTCTAAAATTTGTGTTTTCTTTTTGTTCATAACGCTCTTTTTACCAAATTTGATTTTCGCACAAGAACAGGAAAAGGAAAATAAAGTATATCAAGACGTTGTTTCTAAAATTCTTTCTATAGAACCAAGCGATAAAATTCGTATTTATTTTTTCCATGGAAATGGATGTCCTCACTGTGCTGAGGCAGAAATCTTTTTTAAAGAAATAGAAAAAAACTATAAAGAGATAGAAGTCCTTCGTTATGAAGTTTGGTATAATGCTGAAAATGATAAAAAATTAAATGAAGTAAAATCGTATTTTCTAACCTCTGCTAGAGGAGTTCCTTTTATTGTTATTGGGGATGAATATTTCTCAGGTTTTAATACAACAATAAAAAAACAAATGGAGGAGCAAATTCTAACTTATTTAGGAATAGATGAAAAAAAGGACGATAACCTTACATTACCCATTATAGGGGATGTGGATGCAAAAAAAGTTTCTTTACCCTTGGTTGCTGTTGTTTTAGGATTCTTAGATGGATTTAATCCTTGTGCTATGTGGATTTTATTATTTTTAATTAACATGCTTTTTACCATGAAAGATAAAAAGAAAATGTGGATTTTAGGACTTAGTTTCCTAGTCACTTCAGCTTTTGTTTATTTTCTTGCCATGATGGGATTAAATGTCTTTTTATCCTTTGCCCAAGTAAAAATAGTTCGTTTTTTAATTGCTTGCGTCGCTTTACTTGGCGGATTTTTGAATTTAAGAAATTATCAAAAAACAAAAGAAACAGGATGTCATGTAATAGATGACAAAAAAAGAAACAAGTATTTCGATCGTATTAAAAAGATCATTTATGAAAAGAATTTTTTCCTAGCTCTTTTGGGAATTATTCTTCTAGCCGCTTCCGTAAATTTAGTAGAACTTGCTTGTTCTGCTGGTTTTCCAACAATATTTATTGAGATTTTGAATATAAACGAATTAACACAGATCCAAAATCTTCTTTATATTTTACTTTATATTCTTTTCTTTTTAATCGATGATATTGTTGTTTTTGTAATTGCAATGACTACCCTTAAAATTACAGGAATTTCTACAAAATATAACCGTCTTTCTCATTTAGTAGGTGGAATTTTAATGATTTTGATAGGTCTTCTTTTAATTTTCAAACCAGAAATCCTTATGTTTCAAATATAGAACAAGAAATTGTTCTTTTTTTTAAGAAAAAGCGTAAAAAAATATCTTTCCTTTAAAAAGTATAGTATAATGAAAAAGTAAAAAACCAATAGAGGTGAAAAAATGAATATTAAAAATGATTCGAGAGAAATTCAAAAAGGAGATATCTTTGTTGCGATAAAGGGAATTGAAGGAGATGGGCATGCCTTTATAGAAGATGCCATTCAAAGGGGGGCTTCTTTTATCGTAGCAGAACAGGGAGACTATAAAATTCCCTATAAAATTGTTCCAGATGCGAAATCCTATTTTATTCAAGCTTTAAAAGACAACTATGCCTTAAAACTAAAGGATATGACCCTTATTGGTGTTACTGGAACCAATGGAAAAACAACGACAGCTTACCTTATTTACGAGGCTTTAAACAAACTTGGGATAAAAACTGCTTATATAGGAACTATAGGGTTTTATTTAGAAAAAAAAGTGTGCTCCATTCCTAATACAACACCAGATATTGGGAAAATTTATGAATATTTATTAAAAGCTAAAGAAAAAGGATTTACGCATGTTGTTTTAGAAGCAAGTAGTCAAGGACTTTATCACCGAAGATTAGAAGGTCTTTTATTTGACTACGCTATTTTTACAAACCTAACCCAAGATCATTTGGATTTCCATCATACTATGGAAAGCTATGCCGAAGAAAAAAAGAAACTATTTTTACAACTAAAAGAGGGGGGCATGGCGATTTTAAATAAAGACGATTCTTGGAGTTCCTTTTTTTCTTTAAAGGAAAATAAAAATATTTATTATGGAAAAACAGGAGATTATACTTTTTTAGAATATGAAATCAAAAATGGTCTTTGTACTTTTTCCTATCAAGATGAAAAAGGTCTTTATAAAACCAGCACACAGTTAATAGGCCTTTATAATCTTTATAATATTATGGCACTCATTACTCTTTTATCTTTACTTTCGATTCCAACAGATCAAATCCTATCAATTCTTCCAACGCTTTCTTTACCAGAAGGGCGTTTTGAAAAGATAGAGTATCAAAACAATTTTATTATTGTTGATTATGCCCATACACCCGATGGGTATGAAAAACTTCTTCTAACAGCCCGTGAAATTGCCAAAGGAAAAGTCTATGTAATCTTTGGTTGTAGAGGAAATCGAGATCGAATGAAACGTCCTATTATGACACAAACTATTACGAGTCTTGCCGATTATGCCATTCTTACAACAGACTCTTTAAACGATGAATCTTTTGAGGATATTATAAAGGACATGCTTGAAGGAGTCGAAAATAAAAACTATGCGATTATAGAAAATAGAAAAGAAGCTATCCAAAAAGGAATATCCCTTTTAAAGGAAGACGATGTTTTATTAATCGGAGGAAGAGGACCTGAAAATTATCAAATTCACCAAGGCGTGAAAATTCCATTCAATGATAAAGAAGTTGTTTTAGAATGCATCCAAAAAAAAGAAGAAAATTAAAACGTTCCAATTTAAAAAACGAACGTTTTTTCGTAATGTTGTTTACAAAAAAGAAGTCTTGTAGTATACTGAAAATGGTGATATGATGATAGAATCGTTTTTAAATTATCTAGCATATGAAAAAACCTATTCCACATGTACAGTAACAAGTTATTCTCATGATCTTTCCAAATTCGAACAATTTTTAAAAAAAGAAGGAAAAACGTTTCAAAATGTAACCTATCCAGATATTCGAGATTATCTTTTTTTTCTAAAGAATTGTTCTTATTCCAGTCGCACAATTTGTAGAAATATTAGCGTTCTTAGAACTTTTTTCCATTATTTAAATCGAGAAAAAATAAGAGAAGATAATCCTATGGAACTGATCCAAAATCCAAAAGAGGTAAAAAAACTGCCTAAGTTTTTATATCCAAACGATTTAGAAAAGCTCTTGGAAACACCCAATTTAAAAGAAGAAAAAGAGTGTAGGGATGCTCTTATTTTAGAACTATTGTATGCAACAGGGCTTCGTGTAAGCGAACTGGTATCTATAAAAATAGAAGATATTCACCCTTCTGAACAAACCATTAAAGTTTTAGGAAAAGGAAATAAAGAAAGATATGTTTTTTATGGGAAAAGAACCCAAAATTTATTAAACCAATATAAGTTTGAAGAAAGAAAGGGATATCTTTTTTTGGAAAAAAATCGTCCACTGACGACAAATGATATAAGGAAAATAATAAACATTTATGAAAAAAGAGCAGGACTTAAAATGCATGTAACACCGCATATGATTCGACATACATTTGCAACAGATCTTTTAAACGAAGGAGCATCCCTGTTAACTGTAAAAGAACTTTTAGGACATGAGAATCTTTCTACAACAAGTATTTATACGCATATATCGAATGAAAAACTAAGACAAGTCTATCATACAGCACATCCACGTGCGAAAAAAACTTCGGAAGGAAAAGAAGGATGAAAACATATATTAAAGGAAATTATCGTGATTATATTTATAAAAGTGAACAAGGTTATGTAATTGGAATTTTTAAAATAAAAGAAACCAATAGTGAAATTTTAAAAGATTATATAGAAAAAACCATTACCTTTACAGGAACTTTTTTCGATTTAAATAAAAATGATCTTTATACCTTTTATGGGGAAGAATTTGAACATCCAAAATATGGACTTCAATTTAAAGTGACAGAATATGAAAGATTAAAACCAAATGATAAAGATGGAATCGTTGCTTTTTTATCAAGCGACCTATTTAAAGGAATTGGCGAAAAAATGGCGAAAGACATTGTAAATTATTTAGGAGAAGACGCTTTAGATAAAATTTTAGAAAACCCAGAATGTCTTTTACAAGTTCAAAAAGTAAGTTCTAAAAAAGCAAAAACTATTTATGAAACATTAAGCAAGTATGAAGAAAGTCATAAAGTGGTTGTTTATTTAACAGAACTTGGATTTAATATGAACGATGCTTTAAGTCTTTATAATGTTTATAAACAAAATACAATTTTAAAAATTGAGCATAATATTTATGGAATTCTAGATGACATTCCAGAAATTTCTTTTTTAAAAATAGATGAAATCGCTCTTCGCTCTGGAACCTCTAAAAAAGATGAAAGAAGAATGCAAGGCCTTTTAGTCTATATGGCTAAAACAGTAACTTTTGAAACCGGAAACACTTATTTTTTTAAAGAAGAACTAAAAGAAAAAATGGAAAAATTTTTAGAGTTTTCGCTTTCTTTAGACGAATATGAAATATACTTACAAGCTGCTTTGGATCTTGGAAAATTAGTATTAGAAGAAGATCGATATTCTTTAAAAGAAATTTATGATAGTGAAGAATACATCTTAAAAAAAATAAATATTTTATTAAAAAGACCCAAAGAAAAAAATAAAAGAATAGAAACCAATTTAAAATTATTAGAAGAAAGTAATGGTATTTGTTATAACGAAGAACAAAAAGAAGCCATTCAAACAGCACTTGAAAATAATATTACGATTATAACAGGAGGTCCTGGAACAGGAAAAACAACCATTATCAAAGCCATTGTCGATTTATATACAATTTTAAAAGATTTATCTTATGAACAACAAAATATGGATATTGCCCTTTTAGCACCCACAGGAAGAGCGAGTAAGCGAATGAGTGAGGCGACCCTTCTTCCAGCTATGACGATCCATCGTTTTTTAAAATGGAATAAAGAAAAAAATTGTTTTTCTATTGATGAATTTCATAAAGAAAGCGCAAAATTAGTGATTATAGATGAAGTTAGTATGATCGATACCTCTCTTTTAGCTTCTCTTTTAAAAGGACTGATGGACGATGTCAAAATTATCTTTGTAGGGGATCATGATCAACTTCCTAGTGTAAGATCGGAAGAGCACACGTCTGAACTCCAGTCACCCAAGTCTATCT
>CAMSXY010000037.1 GCA_947065955.1 uncultured Caryophanales bacterium
AACACTCTTTCCCTACACGACGCTCTTCCGATCTTATTTTTATGGTAAATTGAGGCTAAAGGAGTGTTGTGGATGAAGAAAAAAGGATTTACCTTAATTGAATTACTAGTATTCATTATAATACTAGGGATTATTGCAGTTTCAACCATAAATGGGAAAGTAAACAAGGAGCCTTTAAAGTGAATACCTTGCTATGTGACTAAACATGGAGTTGAAGTAAAAATATCTTTGGATTTTGTATAACCCACAAAAATTCCTTTTTTTCAGGATAAATTTATCAAAAAGGAGACTACTTAAAGTAAAAGATGTAAGTAATAAAATTCCTATTTAATCATATATAATTATTTATAATTAAAAAAGAGTAAAAAGTATTTTAAATATAACAAAAATTGGAAGTCTATCACTTTTAATACGTGTAATTTCAGTTGAAATATCGTTTGGTGGGATTGCAATTGGGTTGGGTGTTTTCTGTCCTGTTTATTTTTTAAAGAATTACAGGATGTGTGTGGATTAACTTAAGTTAAATTTTATTAAAAGAAATTAAAAAGATATCATAAATTTTAATCAAATTTATGATATTTTTAAATAAAGTTACGTTTTATAGAAGAAATGAAAATAATAAAAATTTAAAGATAAAATTCATCAATTTCAGGTGTTTCTTTATCTGTACTTTTAGATATTTCAAAAATACAACGAATTGCTTTCATTAATTCTTCATCGGAAAGGTCAGTATGGAATAAGTCAGAAAGACTTATAACACCTTTTAATTTTCTTTCTTTTACTACAAGAAGTCTTTTTACTTTTTTTTCTTTCATGAGTTGGAGGGCTTCGATAACTTCTAAATCCTCTTCAATTGTAATAGGATTTTCTGTAATATAACTTTCAATTTTACTATTTAAATCTGGATTAATTTTTAGTATACAAGCGAGATCTCGATCTGTAATGACGCCTATTATTTTTCGGTCCATAGCAATAGGAAGAAATCCAATGTCTTCTTTTTTTAGAATATTTGCTACTTCAATAATGGATTGATCGATATTTCCAATGTGAACATCTTTCGTCATAATTTCTTTAATTTTCATTGTATCACCAATTATATTATTTTCTAAAATGTTCCTTTTATACATAAGATAGGATAGGTGATAGTATGAATCGTATTCGGCTTCGAAAAAAATATCTTTTACATGTACACTTGTGTAAAAAAAATGTAATTGTTGTTACTTGTATTTCTTTTTTGATTTGTTTAATTTTTCTTTTTAAATGGATTAATCAAAAAGTATACCCTCTTCTTTTAAATTATGCGGAAACGGAAGCAACAAGATTAATGACTATCGTTATTAATAAAGCGGTTTCTAAACATTTGACAGAAGATTTAAATGTGGATGATCTTTTTATAGTCACAAAGAATGATTCGGGGGAAATTAAAACAATTGACTTTAATCCAAGTATTGTTAATAAGGTTCTTTCTCTTACAACGAATACGATTCATATTCATTTAAAATATATTGAACAGGGAAGTATTGATCTTTTGGATCTGCCTGATAATGCTTTAATTGATTATGATAAGGAACTTTTAAAAAGGGGAATTATTTATGAAATTCCTAGTGGGATTATTTTTGAAAATGCTCTTCTTAGTAATATAGGACCTAAAATTCCTGTTCGTCTTTCTTTAGTTGGAGATACAGTAAGTAATATCAAGACCAATATTCAAAATTATGGAATTAATAATGCTTTAGTGGAAGTGTTTGTTAATTTACAGGTCCGTGTCAATGTTATTTTGCCTTTTATAAGTAAGAAAGTTGTTGTGGATTCCGATATTCCGATTGCTCTTAAACTTATTCAAGGAACTATACCTAATTATTACTCTAATGGAATATCGCAAAATTCGCCATCTTTTTCAATTCCACTAGAATAAAACCTCTTTTTATGCTATAATTGAAGGTGTAAAAATAGAGGTGAAAAAATGGAAAAAAAAGCACATTTACGATTAGGAAGAATTCTTTTAGCTCTAGTTATATTAGTTTTAGTGGTTGTTTTTTTATTTACAGGTATAAAAAAATTATTTACAAAAGTTATTGATGGAAATCATACTGTCTTTTTAGCGTCTTTTGATTTAGCGATTCAGGCTTATGATAAGGAATTTAAGGAAGCTCTTTTCATTCCAAGAGGAACTGAAGTGAAAAAATATGAAAAGCAAATTACCAATGAGGAAACAGGAAAAACGTATGATCGTATTTTATATAAAGATCAAGAATATTTAATTGATGTAGAACAAACCGTTGAAAATGTAAAAGAAGCTGTAAAAGAAACAGACATGTATGTAAGAACACCTGTCACTGTTTATAAAAATGAAAAAGATTATAAAATTCTTGGACATGAGAAAAAAGGTTCTCATCTTTCGATCCTTGGGTATGATTATTTAAAGGAAGATGGTTCTGTAAATATGTACCAAATTAGCTATGGAGAAGAAAAAGGATATGTTTATGCAAAATACTTAACGAAAACAGAAGAAGAATCTCTTTTAAATTATAATGAAAATGGAGTTTATGATATTCATAAAGATCGAAAATTTTCTTTTGAATTATATGGAGGAAGTCCAGCTAATTTAGATTATTATCCTTACGAAAAGGCTTCTTTTGAAAATAATCCGCTTATGAAGGATGCACATTCTTTTTATATTAATGGAAGTAAATATATTATTGGAAATATTGATGCTTATATTGCTCTTGCTAAGGCAAATAATGTAAATACATTTGTTGTAGATATTAAAGATGGAGCTCTTGCTTTTGAAGCAGAGGTCGCTAAAACGTATAGTATGAGTAGTTTTAAAACCGCGATGAATAGTGTAGAAAACTATAAAAAAGCAATTGATAAAATCAAAGAAGCGGGTATTTATGTTGTTGGAAGAATTGTTGTGTTTAACGATCCAATATATGCAAAAGATCATCCAGAAGATTGTATCTCTTCAACAGCTAGTCAAGCTTTATGGCCTTCCGCTTATAGTCGAAATGTTTGGGAATATAATATTGCTTTAGCACAAGAGGCTGTGGAAAAGTTTGGATTTAACGAGATACAGTTTGATTATGTTCGTTTTCCAGAATCTGCTTATTCGATGTCTAAATCTCCTTCAACGGATTTTAAAAATGTTTATAAGGAAGAAAAAGCACAGGCTGTACAAGGATTTTTATTTTATGCAACGGATTATTTACATCGATTAAATGTTTACGTATCCGTCGATGTATTTGGAGAGTGTGCTAACAATTATGTCACTGCTTATGGACAATATTGGCCTTCTATTACAAATATTGTAGATGTTATTAGTGCTATGCCTTATCCAGACCACTTTTCTAAAGGGTCTTATGGAATTGCGATTCCATGGGAACAGCCTTATAATTTAATAAGTTCTTGGGGAAGTATTGCAGCTACTCGTCAAAAGGAAGTAAAAACACCTGCTATTGCTAGAACTTGGATTCAAGCTTATAATGCGATCCATGAACCTTATATTGTTTATGATGAAGCCAAAATTACAGAACAGATTAAAGCTTTGTATGAAAAGGGGTTAAATGGTGGCTATATTCCTTGGAATGCTAATTCAAGTTTAGAAAAGTATCAAGCTATTGCTGGAGCGTTTAAAAAGGACTATGGAGCATGAAAACGTATTTATTTGGAGAAAAAAAATATATTTTAGTAGAAGATTATAAAAATGGTTTTTCGAAAGAAGAAGTTGAAAAAAAATATACAGATTATTTTGATCCCTTTGATTATATTGTGGGGGATTGGTCTTATGGGAAATTACGTTTAAAAGGATTTTATGATAAAAATTCAAAGGAATGTAAGGAATGGAATACCATTGAAAAATTGGAAAGTTATTTAAAAGAATTTTGTTCTTATGAGTGTCGATATTTTATTTTAAAAAGACAGGATCTATAGTTCTGTCTTTTTTTCTTGAAAAAATAGTTAAAACGTTATAAAATAGTAATAGTAGGTGAGATTATGAATAAATCAGGTTTTACACTTGTGGAGTTATTAGGGATTCTTGTAATTCTTTCTGTAATAACGGTTATTAGTATTGTAGCTATGAATAATTTATTAGGACAGACCGATGAAATTGAACAAGATACTTATACAAAGAATCTTTTTAAAGCTGCGGAGGCATATATTGCGAAGGAAAGAGAAACAAAGTTTTTGAATCTTGATTATGCAGGTGGAGTTGCTTTTATTACAGTGCAAGAACTTTATGATGAAGCGTATTTACCTGAAATTCCTGAAAATCCAAAAACAAAGGAAAGAACGGGACAAGCGACTATTATAGCTAAAATAGATAATTTAGGTGTTCTTTCTTATTCGTATGTAGATTATAATGTTTCTTTATCTTCTTATGTTCAAAGTGGTCTTTTTCTCCACTACGATGGAGCAACCACACCTTATCAAAGTGGTGGAAATTATTTTTGGAAGGATGTTTCTGGAAATAAAAAAGATTTAACTTTGTCTGGATTTGAAACAAAAGATTATTTAGGTGATCGTTATTCTTTGGATGGAGAAAACAATTCTTTCTTTACCTCTGTTTCTCCTAGTTATACTTCTGCTATTACGGTACAGACTAGTTATGTACTAAAAAAAGATACACAAGCTTTTTTGTGGGGTTTTTATACAGGGGCTACTTCTTCTGACTATCGATTGGCAGCTGGGAAAAGCAATTCTATTTTTATAAAAAATGATGCAGATAAGGGAGTTAATTTATTAAGTGCTAATTATTTTGGAAATTATGTAAATGAAACCATTGTTTTTCAACCAGTTGAAAAGAAAGTTACCATTTATATCAATGGAAAGTTTTATAAGGAGTATTCTACCGAAGAAGTATCTGGAGGAATGCATACTTCTTACTTTGCTATAGGGGGAGTAGAGGCGTTTGCAACAGGAATTATTTGTGATTTTTTAATGTATGATCGTGCTTTAAATGCAGATGAAATTCAAAAGAATTATCAAATTAGTAAAGCTAGATTTAGTTTATAAGGAGACTTTATGAAAAAAACAATAGAAGATTATGATTTAATGGGGAAGAAAGTAATCATTCGTGTAGATTTTAATGTTCCGATAAAGGATGGAAAAGTCGTAGATGATCATCGGATGGTAGAAAGTTTAAAAACAATTTCGTATGCTATTTTAAAAAAGGCAAAGGTTATTTTGCTTTCCCATCTAGGTCGTATTAAGGAAGAGTCTGATTTAGAAAAGTATGATATGGAAGTAGTTGCTAATCATTTGAGTACTTTACTAGATCAAAAAGTGCATTTTGTAAAAGAAACAAGAGGAGAAAATCTTGAAAATGTTATTCTAAATATGCAAAATGGGGATGTTGTTTTAGTACAAAATACAAGATATGAAGACCTTAATGGAAAAAAGGAAAGTGGAAATGATTCTGTTCTTGGAAAATATTGGGCAAGCTTGGGGGATATTTTTATTAATGATGCCTTTGGAACCTCTCATAGAGCCCATGCATCTAACGTTGGGATTGCAGCTTATCTTCCAAGTGGAATAGGCTTTTTAATACAAAAAGAATTAGAAATTTTAAGGCCTGCTATAGAAAAACCAAAAAGGCCCTTTACGGTTATCCTTGGAGGGGCTAAGGTATCGGATAAAATTGGTGTTTTGAAAAGTTTGACCGAAAAAGCAGATTATATATTGATTGCAGGAGCGATGGCTTATACGTTTTTACAAGCTTGTGAAATTCAAACAGGTTCTTCTTTAGTAGATTTTGAACAAATTTCTTTTGTAAAAGATTTGATGACAAAGTATAGTGATAAGATTATTTTACCTATTGATCATGTTGTCACAAAACAGATCAAAGAGGAGGGATCTTTTCGAACTTGTTTTATAAATGAGATTAAGGAAGATGAATTTGGAGTAGATATAGGAAGTGCAACAATTAAGTTATTTCAACAATATCTAAAAGATAGTAAGCAGGTTCTTTGGAATGGACCTGTTGGTATTTTTGAAATAGAGGCTTTTTCTAATGGAACTAAAAAATTGTTAGAAATTTGTAAGAATCTTTCAGGAGATGTGATCTTAGGCGGCGGGGATAGCGCCGCAAGTGCTATAAAATTTGGTTATGAAAATGCGTTTTTACACATTTCAACGGGTGGTGGAGCTACTTTAGAATTGTTGGAAGGTAAAAAATTGCCAGGAATAGAAAGTATTTATGAAAAAGAAAATTAAAGGGAAATTTAATTTTATACTTCTTATTTTTCTAGCTTTTTTGGTTCTATATTTTACAATAAAAGACGATTTTCCAAGTATTTTAGAACAGTTAAGAACGATTCAAAAAGGGTGGTTATTTTTAGGAATTTGCGTAATGATTGTTTATTTTTTAGTGCGAAGTGTACCTCTTTATGTGTTTGCGCGTAAATTTAAAAAAAATTATTCTTTTAAAAGTGCTGTATCACTTACCTTAAAAACAGAATTTTTTAATGGTGTTACTCCTTTTGCTTCGGGAGGACAACCTTTTCAAGTGTATGAATTAAAAAAACAAAAAATCAATTTGACAGACGGAACTAATATTATTATTCAAAATTTTATTGTTTATCAAATTGCTTTAATGCTTTTAGGAATTTTTGCAATTACATATAATCATTATTTTCATCTTTTTGAAGAAGTAACCCTTTTAAAAAAATTAGTAACTCTTGGTTTTTTTGTTAATTTAACGGTAACGATTTGTCTTTTTGCTTTAGCTTTTTTAGAAAATTTTAATAATTTTATAATAAAAAAAGGAATCCTTTTATTAACCAAATTACATCTTATAAAAGATCCTTTAAAAAAAGAAAAGGATTTTAGAAACTATACAAAAAATTTTCACGAAGGTGCTGTTATTTTATTACAGGAAAAGAAAAAATTTATAGGTTTGATTGGAATAAATATACTGGCTCTGCTTCTTCTTTATTTAATTCCACTGATTGTTTTAAAAGGAACAAATTATCAAAGTTCTTTAAATATTTTGTCTTGTATTGTTTCTGTATCGTATGTTATGTTGATTTCATCTTTTGTTCCACTTCCTGGAGCGACAGGGGGAATTGAGTATGCATTTATGAGCTTTTTTGGTTACTTTATTACAAAGCCAACGATTTCTACTGTAATGATTTTATGGCGTTTTATGACTTATTATTTAGGAATTCTTTTAGGGGCTATTGCTCTTACAATAAAGGGGAGAGAAAGATGAGAATAGGACTTTTTACAGATACATATCCACCCTATATTAATGGGGTTTCAACAAGTGTTTGGGTTCTTAAACGTGCTCTTGAAAAAAAGGGGCATCAAGTATTCGTTGTAACAGTAAATGCAGAGGAATATAAATATGCAAGCGAAGATGATATCTTACATATTCCAGGAATTCCAATAGGTATTTATGATTACCGTTTAACGGGTATTTATCCTCTTCGAGCTATTAATAAAATTAAAGATTGGAATTTAGATGTTATACATTCCCATACAGAGTTTGGGGTGGGAACCTTCGCACGTATTATCGCAAAACAATTTGATATTCCTATTGTGCATACCTATCATACTATGTATGAAGATTATGTGCATTATATCACGAAGGGTTATTTTGATGGTGCTAGTAAAAAAATTGTCGAATATTTGACAAAATTTTACTGTGATAAAACAGTGAGCGAGCTTATTGTTCCTACTAAAAAGACATACGATCTTTTTAAACAGAAATATAAATATGATCGAAATGTTCATATTATCCCAACGGGTATTGAAATAGAGCGATTTTATAAGGAAAATTTATCAAAAGAAAAAAAAGAAAAACTTCGAAAAGAATTGGGATTGGAAAAAGACGATTTTGTTATTTTGTATGTAGGGAGACTGGCTGAGGAAAAAAGCGTAGATTTTTTGTTAGATTGTCAAAGAGAACTTGTAAAAAAATTTCCAAAGTGTAAGCTTATTATTGTAGGGGATGGACCAGATAGTGATAAATTAAAAAAAATGGTTGAAAAATGGAAAATCCAGAAGTCTGTTTTATTTACAGGAAAAGTTCCTTATGAAGAGGTTCCTTATTATTATCAAGTTGCCCAGGTTTTTACAACAGCGTCTCTTACAGAAACCCAAGGTCTTACAATAGTAGAGGCAATGGCTGCAAGTATTCCCGTGGTTGCTATTGACGATGAGAGTTTTAGTAATGTTGTTGTAAATGATTTAAATGGTTATCTTTTTCATAATAAAAAAGAGTACCGAAAATATATGGAAAGTTTGTTACAAGATAAAACACGGATTGAAAGATTAAGTAAGCAAGCACGTATTAGTGCTGATATGCATTCTTCAAAATACTATGCAGAACGTGTTTTGGATGTGTATAAAACAGCTTTAGAGAGTTCTGGAAAAACCAAAAGAACCTTTTTTCAAAGAATTAGAGATATGTTAAAAAGGAAAAAATAAAAAACTTATTTTAATAGGGGTTATTATCGATAAATTCTTAGGATATTTGTATGTTATTTAGTTTTTAACAAAAGTTTTTTCTTTCGATTTTAAAGAAACTTTTGTATTAAAGAAGTCGTATTATGCTAGCGACTTCTTTTTACTTTTTTCGACAAATTACGACAAAACTAGATAAATTTTACTCTGGCGTACTTTTGCTTTCATGAGTATAATATAAAATAAGCTAGTAGAGAATAGAGGGAGATTAAAATGTCAAAAATAAGAGTGTTAATGATTGATGATAATGTGAATTTAGTTGGAATGGTACAAGAATATTTTAAAGAAAATGAAAATATAGAGATTTGTTATACGGCTCATGATGGAGAAGAAGGACTTAATTGTATTTTAAAAAATCTATCCTCTTTTGATGTTGCTATTTTGGATTTAATTATGCCTAAAAAAGATGGTCTTTATGTTTTAGAGGAAATGAAAAAACATGGTATTAAAAAAAATATCATTGTTGCAACGAGTTATAATGCAAGTGAAGTGATTCGTGAAGTAGCCGAGTATGGAGTAAATAGATCGGAAGAGCACACGTCTGAACTCCAGTCACCCAAGTCTATCTC
>CAMSXY010000038.1 GCA_947065955.1 uncultured Caryophanales bacterium
ATCTAACTGGGTATTCTATTTTTACAAGTAAGAAAATAGATAGTACGCATATTATTAAAAAGATTTCTTCTAGTAATCAATTTCACATTGGAAAAGAAGGAATTTTAACCTATTCTTTTCATATGGATGAAATCGATCATTCTGAATTTGAGAATATTTTTAAGGCTTTGCGTGCAAAGAAAAAATATTATCGTTTAAAAAATAAAAATATCGTTTCTTTGGAGAATCAACAATTACAAGATTTAGATCAATTTTTTAAGGAGTTAGAATTAAATCCTCATGATTTACTAGAGGAAGATATAGAAATTCCAAAATATCGAGCTTTATATATTGATAGTTTAAAGAATTCAAAATATGGAAATATCCAAACAGATTCTATTTTTAATGAATTTGTTTCTAATTTTAAAAAATATCAAGATTTAAAGATTTCTTTTGATGAAGAAGATGAAAGAATTTTAAGAGATTATCAAAAATGGGGAGTTAAATGGCTTACAACGATTTATAAGTGTCAATTTGGTGGTATTTTAGCTGATGAAATGGGGCTTGGAAAGAGTATACAAACGATATCCTTTATTAAACAGGTATTAAAAGAAAAAAAAGATGCGAAAATACTTATTGTAAGTCCAACTTCTCTTATTTATAATTGGCAAAAGGAGTTTGAAAAGTTTGGTTCTTTCTTAAAATATACGGTTGTAGCAGAGGCAAAGGGCCGAAGGGAAGAAATTTTAAAAAATTCTTCTTCCTATAATATTTTTATTACAACTTATGGCTTGGTTCGAAATGATTTTTCCTTTTATGAGGATCTGTTTTTTGAACTTTGTGTAATTGATGAGGCACAAGCTATTAAAAATTATCAGGCTATGATGACACGGGAAATAAAAAAGATAAAAGCAAACTGTAAGATTGCATTGACTGGAACACCTGTTGAAAATAATGTGACAGAACTGTGGAGTATTTTTGATTTTATTATGCCAGGTTATTTAAATTCTATTTTTAAATTTAGAGAAAAATATTTGATTAAAGATGTAAACGAAGAGGATTTAAATATTTTAAAAACGTTAAATGAACAGATTTCTCCTTTTATTTTAAGAAGAAAGAAAAAAGATGTTATAAAGTCTTTGCCTGAAAAATTGGAAAGTAAAATTTATATGGAACTTCCAAAACAACAGAAGTTGCTTTATGTAAAAGTCTTAAATGATACAAAAGAGGAAATGGATCAGTTGATTCGAGAGCAAGGATTTCAAAAATCGCGTGTTAAGGTACTTCAATTACTGACAAAATTAAGGCAATTATGTATTGATCCTAATGTTTTGTTTGAGGAATACACAGGTGAGAGTGTGAAAATGGAAGAACTTCTTCGAATTGTAAAAGAATATATTGCAACAGGGCATAAAATCCTTATTTTTAGTAGTTTTAAAAGAGTTCTTGAAAATGTGAAAAAGTTATTTCAAGAACATTCTATTTCCAATTATATGATTGATGGAAGTGTTAAAAGTCGAGATCGTATGGATATGGTAGAATCTTTTAATAAAGATTTAACAAATTGTTTTTTGATTACTTTAAAAGCAGGCGGAACGGGTCTTAATCTAGTTGGGGCTGATGTGGTGATTCATCTTGATATATGGTGGAATCCTCAGGTTGAAAATCAGGCAACCGATCGTGCCCATCGTATTGGACAGGAAAAAAATGTAACGGTTATAAAACTGATTACCAAAGGAACCATTGAAGAGAAAATTATTGAATTACAAGAGAAAAAAAGGGTTTTAAGTGAAAACTTAATAGAAGGGAAAAAAGAAGATACTTTAATGCAATTAACCGAACAAGACTTTCAAAATTTATTGTCTTATAGTGAGTAAATTATTTTGAATGAAAAGAATTTTTGAAACATATAGTATAAAGAAGGATGGTATATATGTTCAAAAATTATAAAAAAGTATGGATTTTAGTTGGTGTTGTGTTTATTGTTTGTGTTTTCTTTTTTGGAAAAAAGATTTTTAAAAAGGAGTCTTCTTCTTGTTCTTTACATTTAGATTTGGATGGAAATCGTATTGTTCATTTAAAGTGGGGAGAGAAATATGAAGAGGATGGTTATCATGCCGTTTCTTCTTGTCGTGAGAATTATAACGAGAAGGTTGTGATTACAGACCAAGTTAATTATGAAGTTCCAGGAACGTATGAAAGAATTTACTCTTTAAAACTTGAGAATGGAGAAGAGTTAAAGGAGACACGTTTTATTGTTCTTGAAGTTGATAAAAAAATAGAGTATCAAGATAAATATGATTCGATTGATAATACAGTAAAAGGATGGGGAATTCCGAATAAAAAAGATGGTCAAAGACCTGTAGAAGCAGGAAGTATTCGAGAAAAATTATTGGCTTATGATGCTTATTTGATTGGAAACGATGAAAAAGTCCTTTATTTAACTTTTGATGAGGGAAGTAATGATACGTATTTAAAAGAAATTGTGCAGGTTTTAAATGATAATGATGTAAAAGCAACATTCTTCTTTTGTAAAAATTTTATTTTAGACAATCCAGAGTTAATGAATACTTTAGTCAAAACAGGGCATTCTGTTGGGAATCATACGGCGAATCATTATCAGATGCCTAAGTATGCCAACCGTTCTTCTTTTCAAACGTATTTGAAAGAGATTGTTGCGGTTGAGGAAGCTTTTAAATCTGTTACAGGAGTCCGTATAGATCCTATTTATCGTGAACCTAGAGGAGAATATAGTCTTCGAAGTTTGCAAATTATGAAAGATTTGGGTTATAAAACATATTTTTGGAGTGTTGCTTATGTGGATTTTAAGGAAGATTTAAGTAAGGAAAAAGCTTTGAAAGAATTGACTTCCCGAGTTCATAATGGGGCTATTTATTTAATTCATCCTAAAAATAAAGGGAATTATGAGGCTATGGATTCCTTTATTAAAAAGATGAAAAGTGAAGGTTATACTTTTGATTTAGTAAAAAATATTTCCTAGGATTCTTTTAGAATCCTTTTTTTGTGTAAAGTTTTGTTTATTATTTTTTCTTAAATAGACAATTTTTTTGAAACATGTTATGATGAAAAAAATAAGGGAGTGTGTATATGAAAGTAGAATTTCGAAAAGCAACTGTGGAGGATATTGAAGCAATTGTTTCTTTGTGTAATGAATGTTTTTTAGAAAGTACAACGGTAGAGTATGCGAGGGCCTCTTTTGAAAAAACAAAAGAAGATCCCAATCAAATTTATTTAGTAGGAATGGTTGATGGAGAAACGATTGCTCATGCGAAGATTACGATTATTCCAACAATGTTTAAGGAAATGAATACGTATGCGATTTTAAATCATGTTTGTGTAAGAAAGGATTTTCGAAGACATCACATTGCATCCTTAATGCTTGAGGAAATTGATAGTATATGTAAGGAAATGGGTTGTGTTTCTATAAAGCTATGGTCTTGTAATTTTCGTGTTCCAGCACATAGTTGCTATCAAAAATATGGATTTGAAAAGATTGATGCTAGTTTTTTTGAAAGGAAAATATAGGAGGTTTTATGGAAATTAAAAGAGTTTATATTGGTGGATGGTTTCAAAGAACTATGTTACAATTATCTGAGATATATGATTTTTTAAGAGAGGGAACTTCTCAATTAGAGTTGGATCAGGAGAAATTGCTTGCGTTAAAAAAGACTTTGAATATTGGAAAATTAGATTATTATGTAAATGGATTTGAATATTTAATTTTTACAACTTCGCTTGGTATTAGTGTAAAGATTTTTGAAGATGGTTTAATTGTTTTAAATAATGAAGGAGTTTCTGAAAAAACCTTATTTGTAGATATTGAAAATTTAACAGAATATTATGAAAATTGCTTGTCCCCAGCACTAAACTATCTATTTAGTTTGGGGGCTCCTGTTCCTAAAGAACTTGCGAATATTGAAACGGTATATCCTTATATTATTGTTTTGGATCATGCAACACGCGAGGAATTATATGATTTAATGGCTCGTACAGAAAAACAAAAATATTTTGAGTTTGAAAGTGATACTTTTGATATGATACGAGGTAATAAGTATTATTTTATTAATGATAAAAAGGGTGATCTAGAAGGAATTGAACGTTATATCGAAGAACAAATTTTTATTCGTGAATTTAAGGGACAATTACATAGGTATTTAAATCTTCATCGTATTATTTGGGAACGAATTGCTGCGGTAAAGGAAAATGCTATGGTAAAGGGTTCTAAGATTATTGAACTTAGTAATAAAATCGATGGATATGAGAAGACCATTAATTTAATTGAAGGTCGAATTAACCAGATGAATACTTATATTGTAACAAGAGAAAAGATTGCTAAGTCGGATAAAAATTTAGCAGAATTTTTAGAGGTTTCTGGGTATCGATATGAAACTTTGAGGGATACCTTAAGTTATATTCAACAACTATGGAAAACGACTAAAAGTTATGTACAACAAGCAAGCTCTTTATTTAAGGATTTAAGACAAGATGTTACACAAAAATCTGTAGATAATTTAACGATTGTAACCTCTATGGGTGTTGGTGCAAGTTTAATTGGACTTTTTACAGAAAGTGCTCCAACTTTTACAACTTTTGGACTTATTTACTTCTTCTCACTAGCACTTATTGGATATACTGTTAATAAAGTTATGAAATATATTTCTGAAAATCGTAAGTATCATATTTCAGATATTGAGTATGATAAAAATATTAAGTAGTTGAATCATTTTGGATTCAACTTTTTTAAAGATTTTAAGGAGGTGATAAAATGGAAAACTGGCTAAAATGGGCAATGGAAATTCAAAGTTTAGCGCAAATAGGACTTACTTATACAAAGGATGTTTATGATATAGAAAGATATGAAAGATTAAGAGAAATATCGGCTGAAATAATAGAAAGTAAAACAGAGATTGATCTTGAAAAGGTAAAAGATTTGTTTTGTGGGGAAAAAGGATATCAAACACCTAAAATAGATACAAGAGCAGCTATTTTTAAGGATAATAAAATAGTATTAGTACATGAAAAAGGAGGAGGTTGGTCTCTTCCTGGTGGTTTTTGTGATATACTTGAGTCAATAAAATCTAACACGATAAAGGAAGTTAAGGAAGAGTCTGGTTTCGATGTAGAGGCTTTAAAAATTATTGCTTTGCAGGATAGAAATAAACATAATAAACCTATTTATGCTTATGGAATTTGTAAGGTATTTGTATTGTGTAATATTCTTGGTGGAGAATTTGTAGAAAATAACGAAACTACAGAAATTGGCTATTTTTCATTAGAAGAAATACCAGATGATTTATCGGAAGATAGAACGACTAAGGAACAGATTGAGATGTGTTTTGAAGCTTATCATAATGAAAATTGGAAAACTCTTTTCGATTAGGATAAAATAAAAATTTTTGAAAAACTTTCTAAAATTTTTTTCTTTTCTTTGTAAATAAAATGAGATTTAAAAATTACTAAATATTTTAAAAATGTGTTATTTTTGGAATGATTTAGAAAAGTATATATTTTTATAATCTCATTTTTTTAGTTTAAATAGTATTTATTTTAGTGAAATCTAAGGTTCCAGAAGTTATATAGTATATTTTAAAAATAAAATTTTCCTTCGATTATTCTATGAAATGCGCGAAAAAACATTTTATTATTTTTATTAAATTTTAAGCATTTTTGTGATACAATGATTTATAGAAAGAGTATTATGAAGGAGGCTATATGGCTAAAACTGCATGGATATTTTCCTATAAGCTTAAGAAAAATATAAACGAAGAGCAATTTATACAGTTAACCCAAAAATTACATGATGAGGTTATTTCTAAAGCAAAAGGATTTATTTCTTGGGAACATTATTTACAAGATGATATATGGACGGATTTTGTCCTTTTTGAAACGGAAGAAGATGCTCAGAATGCAACAATGATTGGAAAAGGAAAAGAAGTGACCAATAATTTTTATGCTTGTATTCAAATGAATACTTGCAGGGCTTTAATTTCAAAATTCGTTAAAAAATATTAAAGCGTATTTTATGAATAGGGAGGAAATAGTATGGATGAATTAAAAAATATTATGAAAAGATTTGTAGAATCTGGTTGGGATTTAATTTCTATCCCAGCTCAAAATTGGTTAGATGGAAAAGGAGAAATTGAAGAACTTATTTTGGCAATCCAAAAAGCAGATGAAGAATGTGGAAGTTGTGGTTGTGAATTAGATCCTTTCTATAAAAAAGCATTATCGTTACTTGAAAATTTAAAACAAAAATAATTTTTAAATTATAATGAAAGAAATAGATAAGTTTAAAAAACGTTTTTAAATTTTTATTGGATTTATTATCATTAAAAATATAGGAGTTTAAAATTCTCCTGCTAAGCATTTGAATAGTATTTTTTATGTAGCTAAAATAGTTTTTCCTAAGGGGATTTTATATGTGATTTTCAAGTGGTATAATCATAGAGAAATCTTTAAAATCCCAAAATAAAGGAATGTTATAAAGAAAAGTAAATATAAGAATTTAAGATACTTGAAGAAAGTATCTTTTTTGATGGTATGATATTAAGGGTTAGAATTTGAAATATATATTTTATAAAATATATTGAAAAGAGTAAAAAAAAGTAATATACTTTTATAAGAAATAGGAGGGTGAAGAATAAAGGTTCTCTTATATGAATTATTAGAATATGTTTTATTTCAATCGTTTTATAATAAGGTAAAAGTTAAATCAAAGCATAGTGTTTTTTGCTGATACAGCTAGTAGAACAGTTGGATAAAAATATTTAAAAAGAATAACATTTTATGATATTAAGAAAAAATATAACGGGAGAAAATATAAGTTACAGAATGTTCATGATGTTATATGCTAAAAGCAAAAAAATATAAGAATAATTAATTTTTTTAAGTTAGAAGGAAGGAAAAGGAAATGAAATTAAAAAATTTAATGTTAGGATTTATAACAATTTTATGTGCCCTTTGTTTTGTTACAGGATGCTCTAAAGAAAATTTAGATGAAAAAGAGGAGGAAAAAGTTAAGGGGAATTGTTCTATAATAGAGTGTATGAAAAAAATTACAGCTACCAATACGGTGGAAGAGATTAACGATATTATTGGTTTTGAATCTACAATAGATGCTATGATTGGAAGTGATCCAATTTGGAAGTTCGATTCTAAAAATTGGATAAGTTTCAAGACCTATGGTAATGATAATATTACGATTCAAGCAACGATTGATAAAGAAAGTATAAAAAATGATAATCTTCATATACCATCTTCCAGTGCGTTACAAGAAGATTTAAATAATGGTTCATTTACTTATGAAGAACTTGTTGAAAAAGTTGGTGGGGAAGGAACGTTAACAAGTATATCAAAAGGTTCTTACAGTTATACATGGGTAGATAAAACAGGTCAAAAATTAGGTGCAACTTTTAATAATGAAAGTGGCAAATGTACTGTTGCTAGTTATAGATAACAGAAATTATAAATAAATATGCAAGGCAGATATTCATCTGCCTTTTTTGTATGATTATTTCAAAAAATTTCTATATTAGGTTAGAAGCATTGCTAGAAAATTTAAAATAAAGACAATTTTTGAATTATAATGAAAGAAATAATAAGTTTTTAAAAATGTTTTAAAATTTTTCATGTTGTTTATTGTTATTGTGAAAGAAGTATATAAATGGACTAGGTAAGTTCTTTTATATAAATTCTGCTAATAAGTATTTGAATAGTATCTTTTTAAATGTAGCTAAAATAGGTATTTTTCATATACTGTTTTAGGGGGGATTTTATGTACGATTTTCAAGTGGTCATTGACGCTGGGCATGGAGGAAGTGATCCAGGTGCTGTTGCTGGTAGTGTACAAGAAAAGGATTTAACTTTGCAAATAGCACGTTATATGTATGAACAATTTCAGCAAAAAGGAGTTCCTGTTACTTTAATTCGAAGTACAGATGAAACCATTAGCCCAACAGAACGTGTTCAAAGAATTTTGGATGCTTATGGTAATAATCCAAATGTAATTGTTATTTCTAATCATATCAATGCAGCTGGTTCTGCAATTCAAGGAGCTGAAGGTGCTGAGGTTATTTATGCACTTCGAAATAACGATACTCTCGCAAAAAATATTTTGCAGGCCCTTTCCAATTCTGGGCAGGTAGTAAGAAAATATTATCAGAGAAGACTTCCAAGTGATACCTCAAAGGATTATTATTTTATTCATCGAAATACTGGAGTAACACAACCTGTTATTGTAGAATATGGTTTTATTGATAATCCAACCGATCTTGCTCGTATTCAAAATAACTATCGCAAGTACGTGGACGCTGTTGTTGATGCTGTTATTAAAACAGAAACAGGGGGAACCGTTCCTTCCATTCCTGGTGGAAATGTTTATGTTGTAAAATCAGGGGATAGTTTGTGGAGTATCGCAAATCGTTATAATACAACTGTAGATACTATTAAGCGTTTAAATAATTTAACAAGTAATACGTTATCCGTAGGTCAAGTATTAACCTTACCATCTACAGGAACAACGACGCCTTCTACACCAGGTGGGAATACATATGTTGTAAAATCAGGCGACAGTTTGTGGAGTATTGCAAATCGTTATAATACAACGGTGGATGCTATAAAACAACTGAATAATTTAACAAGTAATACATTATCCGTAGGTCAAGTACTTAAATTACCAACAAGTACAGGACCAAGCCAAGGAGGAACAAGTACAGGAAATACGTATGTTGTAAAATCAGGCGACAGTCTATGGAATATTGCAAATCGTTATAATACAACGGTGGATGCTATAAAACAACTGAATAATTTA
>CAMSXY010000039.1 GCA_947065955.1 uncultured Caryophanales bacterium
CTAAAATTATTTTTTAATCATATTGAAGAAAAAAAAGACATTTATCTATCTATTATGATTAATAATCGAAATAGCATTATGATGGATATTTTATATGATGTTTTAGATCATGACATTAAAAAAAATCTTCAAAAAGAAGATTTGAAAAAAAATATTGTTCCAGAAGATATTCTTTCTAAGTTCTATTTAGGAGCTGTTTTTAATGTAGCCATGGAATGGCTAATGAATCCTACCTATTCTAAGGAAACTTTAATTTCTTATTTAACAATTTTGATTCCAGATGATTTAAATAGAAAATAACTATTTTCTGATTAAAGTTTTCATTTTTTCGTATTCTTTTTCATATAAAAGATTTTTTTCCACACGATCATTACCATAAAGACATATTTGTTCTATCGTTTTTTCCCAATATCTATCTCTTTTTGGGGTTTGCACTGTAAAGAAATACTCTTCTAATAACCTTTGTGCAACAATGTCCATATATCTTCGAATAGGGGATGTACAGTGTGAGTAATAATCTAAACCTAGTCCATAATGCCCCTCATTATTTGTAGAATAAAATGGTTTTGGATAAATATGCGAAAGATCGTTTAAGATTTTTATATATTTTTGTTGATTAGTATAACTTTCTTGAATAGTTTTTTTTAATTCTAAAATTTTTTCTTTTTCATTCAAACTCTCTGGTTTTAAATGATTTCTATATATGTAAGGATAGCCCTTTTCATAAAACATTTTCGCGCTTAAATAGTTTACAAGTAGCATAGCTTCTTCTATTATAATTTCTGCACTTGTTCTTTTGGAGTATGTATTTTTTGCATTATAAATTCCTTTATTTTGAATATCTTCAATTACCCTATATAAAGTTTTATCAGGATTTTTTTGTTTTAGTAAATAGGCTATTTCGCTCAAATAAATACATGTCTTTCCAAAAGAATCCTCTCTTCCTTCTTTTAAAGCTATATTAACCTCTTGATAGGTCGTTTTTCTATCTATGGAGATACTATCTTTCTTTACAGAAAATTCTTTGATTGCACCATCTTCATATAGACTTATCTCATACACATATACATTTTTATAACTATTTTTATTTAAAGAAAGCCGATCGTTTGATAACTCTGTTGGTAACATAGGAATTACTTTATCTGATAAATATAAAGTTTCCATTCTTCGAAAAGCCTCTTGATCTAAATAACTAGAAGGTTTTATAAATCGAGCAACATCCGTAATATATATTTTTAATATATAATAATTATATTTTTTTTCAATACTTAATGCATCATCCATGTCTAAGGTGTTAGAACCATCTATTGTAATGATAAAGTCCTTCGGAGGCAAAATTTCACTTTTTACTTGATCACTAAATCCTGTTTTAATATTATACTTTTGATCGATTAACTTTATATTTTCTTTTGTTATTCCTTTATTTAATAAAAAGTGTAACATCTGTATATAATAATCGCTTTTTTCATCTTTTTTATGAATTTGTTTTTCTAAAAGATTTCTACAATATAAATCTTCTTCTTTTTTTAAATGAAAACGACTATGAAATAAAAAAACATTTATTACACGATTAAAATATAAAATATCTTTTGTTTTTATAAAGGTTTCAAGAAGCAAACAAAAGATGTGTTGCTCTTCTTTATTTTTTACGTTTACATAATGGGGATATGTATTTAAAATATATTCTAAATAAGAAATTTCTTGAATATCAAATATAATACTATATAAAAAGGAATATTGGTCTTTCTCTTCTTGATTTACTTGTTTTGCAATCAATATATCTTTAATTTCTTCTACAAATCGAAGATAGTTTTTTTTATGACTTATTTTTTTGACATAAATCGATGAAGTAATTTTTTTGAAATTCTCTAGAGTTTTATGGGTATTTAAGTTTTGATTATCTATTAATTCTCTAACCGTTTGTTTTAAATTCGTGATATAGCAATCAATATAGCGCTTTTGATTTTTATCTTTTAACAAATATTGGATAGATAAAAGAAGCTCCTCCAACATTTCATTTAGGTCATCCTTTTTCAATATTTTTCTTAGTTGTTCTATTTCTATGGGAGTTCTTTTTAACAGAACATATATACTATACTTCTTTTCTTTGCTCATATAAATTTCTCCTAAAAATAGTATATCATGAGATATAAATTTATGGGAGGAAAATTCATTATTTTATGGTAATTTTTTATTTTAAATTTAATTTCCATTTTTTACTTATGAATCTTTATCGTATTATTCCTTTTAAAAGTAGAAAACGTTATTTATATTTTTGAAAGAATAACATTCAGCAAATTAATATTTGTTATAGATGATTCTATAATAATTTAATCTAAAAACAATTAATTTCATAATCTAAACTTTTACATAAGGAATAAATAGACTAGAAAAATGTTATTTAATTGCAATAAAACTTTTATTATTTTATAAAAAAAGCAACAGAACGAAATTTCTGTGCTTACAATTACAAACTAATTATACTATTATACCTATAAATATCAGTTTTCTCTTACCTTAAATTATGAATTAATATTTTATTAGAATTTTTTTCTTGATTTCTCAAAATATTTTAAAAAAAGTAAAACGAAGATTTTTTTCAGATTAGCTATCTTTTTCCTACTTTTGAAAAATTTTTAATGTTTATCGCATAAATTCCCTATATAACTGTTTTGTTTTCCCATCATAATTATCTAAATAGTAGGGAATTTCCTTTTCTGTCATCGAATTTAAGTTATATTTTCCTTCTTCCCATTCCATTTTATAATAAAGAGCTTTTTCAGAATCTTGCTCGATTGCAATTAAATTCATGATCTGCCAAGTACCATTTTCACATTTCCAAAAAGCATTTTTATGGATTTTATAACGTTCCCATTGAGTCATTAATTTCACACTTAAATAGTCAAAATAGCGATCACAATCGTCATAAGCAAAAACACGTTTTGTATATTTCATTATTGTCTGCAATAATTCAAATTTATAATTAAATACCTCATAAGAAAAAGGTCTTGTTGGATCTAAATTTATATAATAACCATTTTCTTGAAGTTCTTTGCACAAAGCCTTTACACAGTCATCTAAATAAATATAATTTTCCCCATAAATTTTTTTATCGCATTCCCTTATTTTCTGTTCAAAGTTCTCTTGACCATTTAAATCACGAACTCCAAAAGCCTTGCTTCCTACTTTTACCCTTGTCAAATCATACCCATCTTTCATAGGATCCATTTTGATTTTATAGTCTCCTACATATAAAATCAAAAATACATGTGGCAAAGCAAGGAAAGTTATTTCACATTGTAATCCTAATTCTTTGTATATGTCCTTAGCAATACTACACCAAGACGAACAAACAATTTTAAATTCTGTTATATTACTACTATTTGGCTTATTATTATAAATACTTTGCTTTTCCTCTTCTGTTCCATATAAATATCTATAATCATAAGAAAATAAAGAGCATAGTTGCAAGTATACATAACGTATTTTAACAAATATATCCCAATCCTTTTTATTTTCTAAATAATCTAATATTTCTTTTTTTAAATCCATATTATACAACCCCTTTTTCTAAATTAAATGATATTATAACATTAAATAAAAAAAAAGCAAGTTTTATATTTCTATGGCCGTTTTAGTATAAATTTTGAATAGGAAAATACTTTCTATAAAAAAATTATGTTCCTTTATCAAAATCATCGTTTGTTTTTTATAGATTTATTTCATATATTCTTCTTTAAACGTATAAAATAACATATTTTAAAAATTTTTCCCATGAATTTTTGCTCCTTTAATTAATAGATCTCCTATATCAATTGTTAATGCGTATTTTTCCCTTTCAATATTATTGTATAAATCATTGCTCCCATCAGATGTATAGATTAAATTTATTAGTAAATTTTAAAAATGCCACACAGTATTTAATAAATCTTAACATTGATCATTGTTAGAATATCCCAGTTCGTTATGTGCAATATCACTTCTAATTCTAAACAAATTTCTAATAAATCCCCTTGCCTCCCACAATTCTTTATATGTTTCTAAAACATGATAATTTGGAAAGTATGATTTAAAATTATATACTCTTTATCTGTTTAATTCTTCTATTAACTATATATTCTAAGTTTTTAATGCAATTTTATACAAAAAAAATCGTGAAATTAATTATAAAATCACGATTTTCTCTATGTTTTAATTTCACCTTTTTGAGGTGTTTTTCACATGATAAGATTATAAAAGGAATTCAAAACTTTTTTACGAATCTTTCTTATTTTTTAATTCTTTCTCTATAAGTCTAAACAATCCTTTCGATTCTTCATGATTCAGTATTGCATCTTTTCAAATAATATATCTTTTAATCAAAGTCTTTCTAAGCAACTCCGTAGGATTCTCTTCTTTTTCTAACTGGGCTATTTTTTTAATTAAATCTTCTTGAATTTATCTAAAACTCCAATAATTGGAGTTAATATCCATATGGCAGGGGTAGCAAGACTTGAACTCACGACATTCGGTTTTGGAGACCGACGTTCTACCAACTGAACTATACCCCTATAATTTCTCGAACAAATTTATTATAACAAATTTTATCCTTATAAATCAATATGTATGGAAAAAATTTATTAAATTATCAAAAATTTTTTAATCTTTATAACACTTCCTACATTTTAATATAGGACAATATAGATCTTCTTTATAGAATTTTCCTACTTTTTATTATAATAATTTTTTTATAGGTTCCATATTTTCCTGAAATTTGTTATAACAATGGCATATACTACTTTAGGTGATTTATATGAGTATTATTAAACACAATACAAAGGAAAGAGATCTTTTGGCACGTCTTATGCGGGCTGAGGCAACAGGTGAAGGTGATTTAGGAATGTTAATGGTTGGGAATGTTGTTGTAAATAGAGGGATTTCTAACTGTCTTACTTTTAAAAATATCCAAACAATTTCAGATGTTATTTATCAAAATCCAGGCGGTTTTTCTGGAAAAGATAGTCCACTATTTTTTAGTAATCCAACAACCTCTGAAAGAAATTTAGCAGATCGTGTTTTAAGGGGAGAATACTACCATCCTGCAACCAATGCTTTGTGGTTTTATGCTCCAGGAACAGGTTCTTCTTGTACCAGTACTTGGTGGGGGCAGGATTTGGCAGGTCGTTATAAAAATCATTGTTTTTACAATCCAGAATCAGGAGTATGCCAAGAAATCCATTAAAAATTATGAAAAAATTTCATAATTTTTTTATTAATCTAAAAAAAGAATTATGTTACAATTCATTTTCCTTTTTTATTTCTTAGTTCCATTTTTTAAAACTCTATTTCTTAAAAATATCTTTTTTATCTCTTTTTAAAAGACTTTCTTTTTTCTTTATTTCATACTATTGTATTTTATGAGATGTATATTTTTTGTATTGACACAATTACTTGTAAAATATATAATATGTAGTATACATATTTTTAAAAGGAGGGACTATGGAAGAAAATTTGGAATTATATTGTCATACAATTAATTATCTTGCTCACAAGATTTCTAGCAACCTATATGAATTATATAAACCATTACTTGATCAATATTCTCTCACAACAGCACAATATCAGGTATTAAACTTTTTAGAAAGAACAAAAGAAAATACGGTTAGTGCGATTGCGAAAAATTTATGTATGGATGCTGGAAATACTTCTAGTTTGTGTAAAAAAATGGAGAAAAATGGGCTTGTTATACGGTCTAGAGATAAAACGGATGAACGAGTTGTATTTATCTTCATTTCTCCTTTAGGAAAAGAAAAAGTACAAAAAATTAACCGTTTCTTTCTTAAAAAGTTAGAAAACTCTTTATGGAATACACAATCAGAAGATTTATCTTTATTGTTAAAAGCCCTTGAAAAATTAGATGAAGTTACAACATGGGCTGTTTTAAAGGAAAAGGAGGATTTATGTTAAAATTAGATAATATTAAAAAAAGTTATCATACAGGAGATTTTACTCAACACGCTTTAAAAGGCGTTAGCTTAGAATTTCGAAAAAACGAATTTGTTGCTATATTGGGGCCTAGTGGAAGCGGAAAAACGACCCTTTTAAATATCATTGGGGGATTGGATCGTTATGATAGTGGCGATTTAATCATTAATGGAAAATCTACACAAAAGTTTTCAGATACTGAATGGGATGCCTACCGAAATAATTGTATCGGTTTTGTTTTTCAAAGTTATAACTTAATCAACCATATATCTGTTCTTCAAAATGTAGAAATGGGAATGACTCTAAGTGGAGTCTCTGCTACCGTTCGAAAGAAAAAGGCATTAGAAGTGCTTGAACGAGTTGGTCTTAAAAATCATGCTCACAAAAAACCAAACCAATTATCTGGAGGACAAATGCAAAGAGTCGCTATTGCAAGAGCTCTTGCCAATGATCCAGATATTATTTTAGCGGATGAACCAACAGGAGCGCTTGATACGGAGACAAGTATTCAAATTATGGAGCTCATTAAGGAAATCGCAAAAGATAAACTTATTATTATGGTTACCCATAATCCAGAACTTGCCAAAAATTATGCAAATCGTATTGTTGAATTTAAAGACGGAGACTTATTAAGCGATTCGAATCCTATTCAAAATACAGAAAAAGAGAAAAAACAATATACAATTAAAAAAACAGCTATGAATTTTTTTACTGCACTTCATTTATCTTTTAATAATATTAAAACAAAAAAAGGGAGAACATTACTTACCGCTTTTGCATCCAGTATAGGAATTATTGGTATAGCCCTTATTATGTCCCTTTCCAATGGATTTGATATTCAAATTGATAAATTTGAAAAAGATACACTTTCTTCTTTACCTATTATGATTACAGAACAATCTATGAATATGGATGAAGAAACGATGAATAAAATGATGGGTTCTTCGGATGAAAAAAATTTAGAAGAATATACCGATCAAAAAGTAATTTATCCACAAATTCCTCTTGTGGAACAAGCAACACATTTAAACAATATTACCCAGGATTATTTACAATATATAGAAAAAATTAATAATAATTGGGTTTCTGGAATTGCCTATAATAGAATTACCAATTTGAATATTCTTTCCAAAATAAATAATTCCTATAAACCTATTGATACAAATAAATTACAATTTATTGTACTTCCTAAAAAGTTAGACGAAAGTTCTACTAATGGAGTTATTGAAGATAATTTCGATCTTTTATATGGACGTCTCCCAAAAGATAAATCAGAACTTTTATTAACTATTGATAATAAAAACCGTATATCTACAGAGCTCATTGAAGCTTTAGGATTAGATCCAAAACAGGAAAGTATTAATTTTGATGACTTTTTAAATGTAGAACTTAAACTTATCTTAAACGATGACTTTTATCGTTCTTTAGGGGAATATTACACCCTAAATACTAACTTTGAAGAATTATATCACAAAGAAAGTGCTCTTACTTTAAAAATATCTGGTATTGTTCGTGGAAAAGAATCTTCAAAAATACTTACTGGAAATAGTAGTGGACTTACTTATACGGAGGATCTTATTAACTATGTGATTGAACAAAATTCAAAATCAGATATCGTAACATTTCAAAAAAGTGTAGATTATAATGTCTTAACAGGTGAGAAATTTGATCTAGAAGATACAACAACAAAGGATAATATCTTAGCTTATCTAGGAGAAAACGGAGTTCCTATGGCTATTAGTATTTATCCAAAGAATTTTGAATCAAAAGATAAAATTTTAGATTATTTGGACGCTTATAATGAAGGAAAAGAAGAATCTGATTCTATTTTATATATGGATCTTGGAG
Organism: uncultured Caryophanales bacterium; assembly: GCA_947065955.1. Taxonomy (GTDB): domain Bacteria; phylum Bacillota_I; class Bacilli_A; order RF39; family UBA660; genus CAMSXY01. Next base: position 7,813 of record CAMSXY010000039.1, read on the forward strand.
CTACTATTTCTTCTCTTTCTGGAAACATTATGGATGCCATTACTATTGTATTGATTGCTTTCTCATCGATTTCTCTTATCGTTTCCTCTATTATGATTGGAATTATTACCTATATCTCGGTTTTAGAAAGAACAAAAGAAATTGGTGTTCTTCGTGCACTTGGAGCTAGAAAAAAAGATATTGCACGTGTATTTAATGCAGAAACTGTTTTAATAGGTCTTTGTTCTGGTTTACTTGGAATTCTCATTGCACGTCTTTTGATATTCCCTGCAAATGCTATCATTAAAAATTTATCAGGACTTGCAGATGTTGCGAAAATGAATCCTATTCATGCAATTATTTTGATTTCTGTTAGTATTTTATTAACCTTAATTGGAGGATACATTCCTGCAAAAATTGCTTCTCGAAAGGATCCTGTTGATTCACTTAGAACAGAATAAAAACATTTTAAAGTAAACTTATCTATCAAAATTAGATAATTAAAAGCTTTACTGAAACCCTAATTGCGTTCTATACTCTATTAGGGTTTTTCATTTTAAACATAATCTGAATTTTCTTATCCTATTTAATGAATAATTTTAAATCTTTACTTTTTTTACATTTCTCAAAAATGGGTTTAATTTTTAAATATTTATAGTCCTCTTGAATTTTTCATTACTTCTAAAAAATTTATTTTTTGTCATCCCTTCTTACTTCTTCGTTTTATATGAGAATTTTTCTATATTCGCTAGATTTTTCTTACTAAAATATTTTGATAACAATCTTCTTCTTTACATTTATTATCTTATTTTATCCTTTATTTTTCATGAAAAAATGTAGACACTTATGAAATGCACCCCATAAAGTAGATACAATAAAAAGTGCATTTTAAAAATATGA
>CAMSXY010000040.1 GCA_947065955.1 uncultured Caryophanales bacterium
AGAAAAAATACGTTGTATATAAAAGGGGATCTGTTTCTCTTGTTAAATTATGATTTTTATCATAAGTATACTTATAAATGATTTCATTATTGATCTTCTTTTCAATGACATTATCATAAAGATCATAGATATAAAGGATCGTTTTATTTCCTTCCTGAACCTCTATGAGACGATTACTCCTATCATATGTATAGTTTTTTATAAATCCGTTTGGGTTGGTTTCTTTTATGAGGTTATTCCTTTTATCATAAACATAACTTGTAATAAATCCATTTCCATCTATTTTTTTAATAAGATTTCCCATAGAATCATAGGTAAGCTGTTCTATTACATTTCCAGCAAGAATTGTTTTTACAAGATCATAATTTTTATTATATTCATAAGTGGTAACTCTATTTTCGGCGGTTGTTTTTTTGATTAAGTGGAAGGAAGGATCGTATTCATAAGTAATGACTTCATCTTCCCTTTTTTCTTCGATTACTTTTCCTTCTACATTATACTTGTATTCTTTTACTTGATATTTTTCATCTGCTATTTTGGTTTTTTCTTGTAAAAGATTTCCATAGGCATCATAAGTATATAAAATTTCTTCTAAACCAGAGGTTGTTTTCTGGATGACTTGTCCTATATTATCATATTCATAAGTGGTTATATAATAATTGGTTGGGGTTCCATTATTGGAAACAAAGTTTTTCCCTACCTTTTCTTCTACGACTCTTCCCAAAGAATCATACGTGTATATTGTACAAATATAGTTACTTCCTGATACTTGTTCATACTTTTTTATTAAGCGTCCTATTTGATTGTAGTAGTAATATGTATATCCACCATTTGCATCTATTTCATAAGAAATTTTTCCATTTTTATAATAGGCGATGGTAGATGTATTTGCCTCTTTTTTTTCGGATATAAGCCACTGCCTACTATTGTAGCTTTTTACTGTGGTTTTAAAAACAGTTGGACTTATATAGGTTTTTGTTGTAATGGTAGAAGTAAGAGACAATGCGTAGAGATTTTCTTCTTCTAATAAAGGTTCGCTTTGTTCGGTTTCTTTAAAATACGTTTTCTTTAAACGATTTAAAGAATCGTACTCATAAAGATGGATAGAACCATTTGGATCTATTTTTTTAGTTCTATTTCCATAAACATCATATTCAAATTGTGTCCTATTTCCTTCTCGATCAATTTTTTCTAGCATATTAGAGGCTTTATCATATACATAAGACTCATAAGGACAATCTGTACTAGTACAGTTTCCATCCATCTTTTTTATAGGGTTATTTTGATAGTCGTATTCTGTTTTTGCATAAATTTTTGAATTTTTTAAAACTTTTACTTGATTTCCTTTTTCATCGTATTCGTATTCCGTTATATATCCATCGTTTACTTGTTCTTTTAAAACCCATCCTAAGATGTTTTTTAGATAGCTTGTTACATTTCCATTCCCATCGGTAATGGTATTTATATCTCCATAAAGATTATAGGTATATAAAGTAGTCCCTTTTTGATCTGTTTTTGTTTTTATTAATCCCTTTAAAACATTTTCGTTATCATAAGAATACGTGGTTGCTTCATAAAGGGAAGGGTCTAGGTCTTCTTCATAAGGTTTTGTTTTATCCAGTAGTTTTATTTCTTTTAGAAGAGTTACTTCATCTGTATCATAAATATATTCTATGACGTTTCCAAGTTCATCCACTTCTTTAATAACTTTGTTTTTGGTGTTATAAAAATATTGTTTGATACTGGAATCTGGATAAGTAATTTTTGTAATTCTTCCAAGAGAATCTCTTGTATAGGTAGTCTTAGCAGTATTTTGTTTGGTTACGGATAAAACCTCCCCATATTTATTTTGACCCCCCTCTAAAAGATAGGTTGTAAGAGTTGTTGTTTTGTTTGGATCTACCAGTTTATAAATATAGCCCTCTCGATCAAAATATTTTTGGGTTACTCTTCCATTGCTATCAGTTTCTGTTGTTAGATTGGAGGTATTATCATAGGTATAAGTAATCTGGTTTCCTGTTTTATCTATCTTTTGATATACTCTTTCATCTTCTCCATATTCAATTTGTGTCATTAAAACGTTATTTTTGAATTCTTTGGTTAATTTTTTATCTTCCTTATAAAGATATTTTGTTTCAATTCCACTTATATCTACTACTTTTTCAAGTAAATGTTCTTCATTATAATAGAATGTTACTTCTCTTTTTAAGGGATCTATTATTTTAGAAAGAAGATGGTTGGTATTATAACTTAGAAGATAGGTACGTCCTACTGGATCTGTTATTTTTATAAGTTGTTCTATTTCATTATAGGTAAAAAGTGTTTTATTTCCATATGGATCGGTGATACTTTCCAATTTACCGCTTATATCGTAGGTATAAATCGTTTGATTTGGTAGAGTTAATGTATACTTATTTTCCTCTTTTGAAAGGATATTTCTACTATTTAAAGAGGTAAAAGTGTTTTCTTCTTCTATAAAAATGTTAATCGAACTATCAGGTAAGTAAACAATATAAGATTTTTCATCGAGTGGATGTTTTTCTACTTTAGATGAAAAACTAAAGGTCCAACCTTTTCCTAAAATACCTTCTTTTTTATTTTTAGAATTGTAAATTCTTTGTATTGGAATTCCTATTGTAGAAAGAGGTTCAAAATCTGTATATTGCGTGCTATAATTCCCAGTTAAAGAATGAACTCCTTGTTTTCCAAAATGGAGTTGTTCATAAACAGAAATATCGATAAATTCGAAAGATTCGATATCGTTTTTTACAAAAGTTGTATTGTAAGGGTAAACGAAAATGTTATCACTTACACGAGCTCCACTTCCGACTATTTTGGAGGTAGAAGGATCTTTTCTTGTAGGTCCATCCTCTTTTCCCCAATAATTATAAGAGGCTTGCAGAGGAATATTGGAAGTTACTTCTTGTAGTAAAGCATTATTTACTAAAATCTGATTTGGATTTTTTGTATTATAGCGAATAGCATTGGCACTAAAAGAAGAAGTTGCAACCTTGGAATTCCACATAATTAATTGTCCCTGGTTTTCAATGTTATAACCTGAAACATAATAATTTCCAGAATAACCACCATTTTTGATTTCTGCATTATTTATAATTGCTACACCTGTTTTATTAATCACTAAGCCTAACCAGTAGTAATTGGATCCTTCACTGTCTTTTAAACCATTTGTTAAAAGAATGGGACTCGATGAATCTCCCGCTAAATGGAAAGTTCCATTAACATAAATCCCTTTTTTAGAAGGAATTTGTAAAGTGGATCCAGCTTCTACTTCAAAAACAGTATGTTCTGGAATTGTGATTTCATTTTTCAGTATATACTTTTGTCCTGTAAGTTTAACATTTCCAATGGGATTATCTTTTAATTCTATAGCACTATTGGATTGTCTTATGGAATTATAGTTTCCCTTAATATTGGCAAAAGTATTTTCTTCTACATTATGAAAAGAAATAGTGAGGCTGCAAAGTTCACTTCTTTGTGTTTCGTTATTGGAAATTTTTAAAATTCCCTTTACCTTACTATTTATTTCTATATTATAGCCTATTTGATTATTTTCAACTACTACATGGTTACTTCCTTCATTGAGATATAAATAATAAGGAATCCTACTATTCGTAAGAGAAATGTTTCCATTGTTTTCAATATGGGGATGAGCTGATTTTGTGGAAATGATTGTATGATCCATTGTTAAATTTCCTTTATTTGTTATCACATAATCATTTGGAAGATATAAATAACTAGCATATCGATTCTCTATATTCGTATAATTTGCTTCTATTGTTCCTGTTTCTTTTATAGATAAAAAAGTTTCCTTATATAAAGAGTAATTTATATTTATCGTTTCCTCTTCGGTTCCCAAGAATCTGAGGTTTCCTAAGATATCTACTTTTATATTTTCTGTATCAAAAAGGATATGGGTTCCTTTTTCTACTTCGAAGGTCGTATTTTCTGGTATTATTAGATCTTGTTTTCTAACATATTTTTGATTTAACTGTTTATATAGTTTTACATCTTTTTTTGGTTGATCGACGAGGTGAATTTGTTTTATGGTTAGATTATCCTGAATATTTTGAAAAGTTAGTTGATCACACACAGCAAGAGATACAATCAATTGATGTTCAATTTTATTATTTTTTATAACGATATCACTATTTCCATCCATTATAATGACATCATTTGGTAATGTACTATTGGTAAGATGAATTCTTCCACTACTTGTAATATCAATACTTATTGTGTTATCTACCAAAGTAGCATGGTTCATAATTAAGGTTCCTTGATTATAAATAGCGTTACTCTGATTTCCATAGCCAACACTTGCATATCGATTGGTAATATCGATATAGTTTGTTTCCAAAGTTCCTGTTTTTTCTATTACTATGAAATCTGCAGATCCCTTATTTACGGAATAATTGATACTTATTTTTTCTTCTTCGGTTCCAAGTAATCTAAAAGTTCCAAAAATATTTACTTTCGTATTTTCTGTATCAAAAAGGATATGGGTTCCCTTTTCTACTTCAAAGGTCGTATTTTCTGGTATTATTAGATCTTGTTTTCTAACATATTCTTGATTTAACTGTTTATATAGTTTTACATCCTTTTTTGGTTGATCGATGAGGTGAATTTGTTTTATGGTTAGATTATCCTGAATATTTTGAAAAGTTAATTGATCACATGCAGCAAGGGACACAATCAATTGATGTTCAATTTTATTATTTTTTATAATAATATCACTATTTCCATCCATTATAATGACATCATTTGGTAATGTACTATTGGTAAGATGAATACTTCCACTACTTGTAATATTCGTATTTACGGTATCATCTTGTAGGGTACATTTATCCATATTTAGAATTCCCTTATTATAAATTGTATTTATAACTGCTTGGGAATACTCCCAATAAGTATTTTTTATATTGGTATAAGTACTCTTTACTTTTCCTGTTGTTTCAATTAATAAAAAGTTTTCTCCTTTATTACTAGAATAGTTTATATTGACTTTTTCTTCTTCCGTTCCCATCAACGAAAGAGTTCCCAAAACGGTTATTTTTTTCCCCTTTGAAAAAGTGATGGTTACCCCTGCTTCTACTTTCAATGTAATATTTTCAAGTATCGTTAAATCTGCATCCACAGAGTAATTTCCTTTTTTTAATATCGTATTTTCTCTTATTTCGTTTGGAAGTATACCACTTTCTAAGACTTTCTCTGGCATGTTTTCTTGTATATTGTTTAAACTTGCTAAATGATTTATTTTATTAAAAAATATATTTTTTTTATTGGTAGTCCCTGTTTCATATGTATTTTGGGCAAATATTCCTACTAAAAAAAAACCTAAAATACTTATAATGTATAAAAGACTTCTTCTTTTTCTTTTCATATAAATACCTCCTATATTTTTTGATAATTTTTCCCCGTTTTTAAATAAAAAAAATAACGATGCTACTGATCACCTCCAAAGTGCACAAAAACACTCTTGGCTTTGCAATCAGAACTACATCGTTATTTTGAATTCAATTTGATTTGGTGGCAAGAAGAATAACTATAAGATCACTCACCTATTTTGAGTGTATCATTCTTGTCAAATTTTGTCAATCTTTTTTAAAAAGTATTTTAGAGTCTTCCTTTTAAGATTTCCTGAAAAAACATATTTTTTAATGAAATATTTAATTATAATAGATGTATCTTCTTTTAGAATTTTCTTTACAAAAAAAAATTCTATTTCTAGAATTTCTTTTTATGATTAAGCTTAAAATTTTAAGCAAATTTTTCATTTGGTGACCCGTACGGGATTTGAACCCATGAATGCATGCGTGAAAGGCATGTGTGTTGAACCACTTCACCAACGGGCCAGAAAAAAATGGCGCCCAATGTAGGACTCGAACCTACGACCCAACGGTTAACAGCCGTTTGCTCTACCGACTGAGCTAATTGGGCAATTTCGAAAAGACAATATTATTATATACCATATTTTAAACTTTGGCAATACTTTTTTTAATTTTTTTTAAATATTTGTATATTCATAGTATATTCCTAAAATAGATATTTATCATATAATCTTTTCTTTTTTATTTTATCTTTTTTCAATTTCTTCTTTTAGAATAGCACTTGCCATACTAGGGTTTGCTTTTCCTTTTGTTTTTTTCATAATCTGCCCAATAAAGAAATCAAAAACACGTTTCCCTTTGCGATAATCTTCAATCAAATTTTCGTTTTCATCTAGTACTTCTATTACAATTTTTCTTATTTCTGTATCATCTGCAATTTGACTTACATCCATTTTTTCTACTAAAATCGTTGGTTCTATTTTTTCTTCAATGGATTTATAGAGAATCTCTTTTCCCTGTTTACTTGATATTTTTCCGTTTTCTACCATAGAAATTAATTCGGATAACATCTTTGGCGTTATAAACAAATCTTTAAGAGACATATCATTTTTATTTAGATACCCCAAAATTACACTATTAATCCAATTGGCAGCATTTTTAGGATCTGTATTTTCAATTGTACTTTCAAAATATTCAGCAATTTCTTTTTCTTTTACAAGAATAGTTGCATCGTATCTAGAAAGACCATAATCTTCCATATATATTTGAATTCGCTCATATTGTAACTTTGGAATTTCTTTTCTTATTTCTTCTAGGAAATCCTCTGTTAAACGAATTGGCACAATATTAGGTTCTTGAAAATATTTATAATCAACTGCATCGACTTTTTCTCTCATAGAATAAGTACACATGTCTTTATCATCATAACGTCTTGTTTCTTGAATAATTTTTCCACCTTGATTTAAAATTTCTGTTTGGCGTTTAATTTCATAGCGAATTGCTTCTTTTACATTATTAAAAGAATTGATATTTTTCATTTCTACTTTGGTTCCAAACTCGGTTGCATTTTCTTCCATAAGAGAAATATTTACATCACAACGCATTTGTCCTCTATCACTTCTTGCATCCGATACTCCTGTATAGAGAAATAAGGAACGAAGTGCTTCTAAAAAGGCAACAACCTCTTCAGCAGAAGAAAGGCAAGGTTCTGTAACCGTTTCTAAAAGAGGAACGCCTGCACGGTTGTAATCAATTAAAGAATAATTATCATAATGTTCTAAACTTGCAGTATCTTCTTCTAAATGTGTATCATGAATAAGTACTTTTTTGTCTTCTTCTCCTACATGAATCATCAAATACCCATTGGTTCCAACAGGACTTTCATTTTGCGTAATTTGGTATCCTTTTGGAAGATCTGGATAAAAGTAGTTTTTTCGGTCAAAAACGATTACTTCTGGTATAGTACAGTGAAGAGCTGTAGCAACTTTTAAAGCCTTTTTTATACCTTCTTTATTAATAACAGGAAGAATTCCTGGAAAACCAAGATCAACAGGTCCAAGATTTTCATTTGGAGATTCTGTATATGCATTTCGACTACTTGAGAAATTTTTAGAATTTGTTAAAAGTTCACAATGAATTTCAAGTCCTATTACTACTTTATACATTTTCTACCCCTCCTGCAATTTGATCTTTATAACCCAGTGTTTCTTCTATTTTATAGGCCATATTTAAAACTTCTTTATCTTCCATCCCTCTTCCTGTTAGGTTAATACTAATCGGCATATCATTCACAAATCCACTTGGAATTGTAATACTTGGATATCCTCCAAAATTTCCAATAATTAAATGATTTTCAAGTAGTAGATATCTTTCTGAAAGACGGTCAGATTTTTCTTCAAATTTGGGAGCAATCCCTCCACTGGTTGGCATAATGAGTCCATCGTACGTTTTAAAGAGTTCATTCATCTTATTTACAATTAAACGACGAATACGTTTCGCATTTAGAAAAAGTTTTTCTTGATTTTCTTTTTGAAGAATATAACTTCCTAAAATAAATCTTCTTTTAATTAATTCAGAAAAACCTTTGGTTCTAGCATCAAACATAATTTGTTCTATACTATCCCCCTGTCCTCTTTCTCCATATAAAATTCCTGTTAAATTAGCATTATTGCTGGTTGCTTCTGCACAAGAAATAGTGATATAAGAAGGATATATTGCCTGTAGTAATTCTTTTCCAAATTCTACCTCTTCAATCTCAAATCCAATTTTTCTTAATTTTTCTAAGGTTTCTTGAAATTTGGTTAAAGTCTCTATTACTTCTTTACTTTGTTCTTCTTCTGATAATGCACAGGCTTCTTTTATATAAAATAATTTCTTTCCTACAATATTTTCTTCTAAAGCCTCACTATACATTTCTTTTGTGTCTGGAAGACTTGTCATATCAAGTTCATCATACCCTTTTAAAACGTCGGTTACATAAGCAATGTCCTTTACATTTCGTGCGAAACAGCCTACGTGATCTAAGGAAGAAGCAAAAGCAAAAAGACCATAACGGGAAATTCTTCCATAAGTAGGTTTAAACCCAACAACGCCTCCAAAAGAAGCTGGTTTTCGAATGGAATCTCCTGTATCAGAGCCAATCGCAAAAGGAACAATCCCAAGTGCAACTGCTGCTGCAGAACCTGCAGAAGATCCTCCAATCATTCTTGTTTTATCCCATGGATTTCTAACAACTCCCGTATGTCCTGTTGTTCCTGTTCCTCCCATGGCAAGTTCATCAAGATCGGAAGAGCGTCGTGTAGGGAAAGAGTGTTCATCCTTGTG